>JACCXL010000396.1 GCA_013697015.1 Chthoniobacterales bacterium
CTTTCGCTTTTGGCAGTTTCCGTCGTGATTTCGATTCCGATGATATCGTCGGCTTTGGCCGCTGATGTCACTCTTCGGAAAGTTCCTTCGCTCACGGCGGAGACTGCTTCGGCCTATCCGCAAAATCTCGCTCGGCTCCATCTGGGCGCGAGGATCGAATCGGACCGCGGCGCGGATTCTTCCGCTGACAACCAGGCGCTCGCGGCCGTGCTTACGAGTGATCCGACGGCTGGTTGCACCCTGCCGTCGGGTGCGACGACTCTTACGCTGTCGTTGCCCAGGATTGAAAATGTCGAGGCAATATCGTTCCGCCTTAATGGCGCGAAGGGAATGGTTTCGGTAGCTTCTTCAAACGCGAAACTGCCGGCGACCAATCCGCAGTGGCATAAGCTGCCGGCGGAAGAGATTTCGTCGGAAACTGTCACCACCAAGATAGGTCCGACGGAAGCGAAATACGTGTCGTTAACGTTCGACCTCGCTGGGCCAGGACAATTTACCGGTCTCGGCGTCTACGCGGTTCCGAGCGTCGCCGAGGTTGCGGCACCGCGCCGCGCGCGGATCACGAACGAGTCGGCCAGTTTTGGCTTCGTTGGCTACAGTGCCGCGGATCTGCACAGCAAGGCGCGCGCGCTTTACGTCAGCTCGGGGCCTGCGATCGGTGAAGCGAATCGCATGATCGACGATCAAATCGCGACAACCTACAGCTTCGGCCCCGACGATCACGCGCCCTTGGCGATCTTGGATCTAGGTAAAGTCGCGCCCTTGCATCGATTGGCGGCAGCCTACTCCGCTCAACCAGGAAAGATCGATTTTTACGTCCTGCCGTCGTTACCCGGCACGACCGAGCGCGCGCTGCCGGAGCAGATCAGAATAAGTGAAAATGCATTTGCGGCTTTGACACCGGTTGGCTCAATCGCGCAGAACGCTAATCAGGAATACGGCGCCGTCGATTTCCCGACGACCTCGGGACGTTACGTGATTCTGCGCTGGACTCCTGCCGCAAACGGAGAAGGCGCATTCACGATAGCGGAAATTGCAGCGTTCGGTCCGAACAATGCGAATACATTGCTGGCGGCAAATGGGAATGTCGTGGGACGGCAGGGATCGGAAGAAGACAAGGATGCCGGGCTGGAGGAGAAGGGCGCTCTCGAAGCGAAAGATGTGAAAGACATTCCCGCTGAAGGTCCGGAAGAGGCCCCTCCGTCCGAGGGCCCGCCGCCGAACTTGCCCATTCCGCCTCCCTTCACGTTCATCCCGCAGCTCGTTCCCACGAGCCCCTAACGAGTATCGCCAGGCGCCTGCGTTTCTGAGTTCGTGCTGTCTGATTCTCAACCAGTCGAACTGCGAAAGGACGCAGATTAGAAAGAGTCACTGATCAAGCGGTGGATGGCTGTGAGATCCATCGACCCGTGCAACGCCTCGGTGCGAGGTCCGACCGCGAATCCCACTACATCTTCCGCGGTGGGCAGGGCAGGCGCGGCATACAAGGCCGCCGGCTCCTGTGATGTCGTGCTCTCCTCACGGGCCGCGGGCTCCTCGCCCGCCGGCAAATTGCCCTCTGCTGCCACGGCCGTGGTCTTCTTGCCATTCGGTCCCGTCGCCCACGTGAACCAGGGATTCCCGGTCGCGTTCATGCCGAGCAAGGCCACGCCGCTGTCCCTTAAGAAGGGCGCGCCATTCAGGTGCAAGCCCCCCATGCCAACATCACCGCATACGATGATGGCAGCGTTTTGCCCCGCGTAGCGGCGTGCCACTGCGACGGCACGGTCGAGTTCGATCGTTTCGGTCAGCGTGCGCTCCGCATTATTTTCCTGCGCCGCTTTCCGCATCAGGCCAGCGTCGACTACCAGGAGGTAGCCATTCCGATTGAATTGCAGAAGCTCAATCGCGCGGCGCACCATATCGCGCAAGGAGGGCTGGTCGCCGCGGGCGTGAACTGAATCTCCCGACGCAAGTTCTTCATCTGCGAAAACGCCCAGAACTCGCGGTTTTCGCCATCCCGGGATCGCTTCCAATTCAGCTCGGTTCCGAACGACATCGAAGCCTTTGCGACGAGCTTCCAGCTGCAAATCGCGCTGGTCCCGCCGACGTCCATTTTTATCCTGCGGCAGAAAATCGGCGCCGCCTCCGCCGAGCGCGAGATCGACCTGTTCATCGTCGAGCAGCACGCGCGCGACCTCGGCCGGATTAAACGGGGGAACCGCGTGAGCGTAGAATGCAGCGGAGGTCGGATCCGCCAAGCGCGCGTCTGTCACGAGACCGGTCGAGCGCCCTGCTTTCCGCGCCCGCTCAATCAGGGTTTCGAGCGCTTTTCCATCCGCGCTCACACTGATGGCGCGATTATTTCCCCGTTGACCGGTCGCGATGGCCGAAGCGGCCGCTGCCTGATCGGGTGTCGCAAAATCGCGCGAATAATTCGAGAGGAGAGCGACATGCGGCAGGTCGTCGATCGCCAGCCGGGTTTCCGCCCCCGCCGCGAACATGCGTGTGACCGCGATCCGCCCTGGGGTGAGGCCTTCCCCGATGAAGAGAATGATGCCGAACGGCTTTTGAACGACCCAGTATCTGAAATAAAAAACACCGAATCCAGCAAACGCGAAGAGACAAAAAAGCGCGAGTAACTGATTGCGCCTCTTCACGCGACGATGTGAGAACGCGCCTCTCTCGTTGTCAACGAAAGAACGGCTTGTGCCCGCAGTGAAACCTCATCACAGTGCGCGATCATGCCCGCTCCGGTGATGCTCATGATTCGAGATGGCTGGGGGATTAATCCCGGCGGTCCACCGGCCCGCGAAGAAAACGGCGACGCCACGCTGCTGGCCCAAACTCCGTTCCATGAACGTCTCTATCGCGACTATCCCGGAAGCCATCTGAGCGCGAGCGGGATTGATGTCGGATTGCCGGCCGGACAAATGGGGAATTCGGAAGTCGGTCATCTAAATCTCGGTGCGGGCCGCGTCGTCTATCAGGACTTGACCCGGATCAACAAGGCGATCGCGGAGGGGGAACTCGCGCATAATGAGGTCGTGCAAAAGGCATTTTCCGGCGCGCGTGGTCACCGCCTCCACCTTCTCGCATTGATCTCGGACGCCGGCGTCCATAGTCACCTTGCGCACGTTGTCGCGCTGGCCGGGGCGGCGAAAGCTGCCGGGGTGACCGATATCATGGTGCACGCATTCACGGATGGACGTGACGCATCGCCGACGTCCGGCGCTGATTTTCTCACAACTTGCAGCCGCCAACTCGAAACGAGCGGCGCATCCATCGCGACCGTTGTCGGGCGTTATTTCGCGATGGATCGGGATCGGCGATGGGACCGGACCGAAAAAGCATGGGACGCCATTGTGTTTGGCCGCGGAGAAGTTTGCGATCAGCCGCCTGGGCCGGCCGTGCGCGCCCATTATGCCCGTGGCGAAACCGATGAATTCATGCCGCCGCTTATCTTTGCCGACGCCGGAGAACAACGCGTGCGTGACGGGGATACGGTGCTTTTCTGCAATTTCCGAGCGGATCGGGCGCGGCAGCTTTCACAGGCGTTTCTGCTCGACGATTTCGAAGGCTTCGACCGCAAAGTTCATCCGCGCGTAAATTACGTCACGCTTACACAATATGATGTGACCTATCCGTCTCCTTACATTTTCCCTCACGAGGAGCTGACACGAATTTTTGGAGAGGTGGTGAGCGCTGCGGGCAAGAAGCAACTCCGAATCGCAGAAACGGAGAAGTACCCGCACGTCACCTACTTTTTCAACGGCGGAGTCGAGCGAGCGTATCCAGGCGAGGACCGAAAAATTGTGCCGTCGCCGAAAGTTGCCACTTACGATTTGCAGCCGGAGATGAGCGCAGAGCAGGTCACGGACGAACTGCTGGCGCGGCTGGCGGAGTACGACCTGATCATCCTGAATTTTGCGAATCCGGACATGGTCGGTCATACCGGCGTCGTCGCTGCCGGCATCAAGGCGGTCGAAAAGATCGACAAATGCGTCGCTCGCGTAGTGCCCGAGCTTCTCGCGCTCGGCGGGAAGTGTCTGATCACCGCCGACCACGGCAACTGCGAGCAAATGCGCAATGCGGATGGTTCACCGAACACCGCGCATACGACGAATCTCGTGCACTTGATCTATGTCGCGAGCGACGCGGCGCAATTCACTCTCCGCGACGGCATTCTGGCGGACGTCGCTCCCACGTTGTTGTTTCTGCTGAACCTCCCGCAACCGGCGGAAATGACTGGCCATAACCTGTTGGTGCGCAAAGAGACCGTGGCCGCGAGTTGACTAGACCGGTTTCAAAAGTAACGGCGACACGGAGTTGTAGGGCGTTTCTGTGAACCCCGAAAGCATTTGGGGCTGACACAGAAACGCCTTTTGAAACCGCTTCTAGCAATCGCGTGCGGTCGCGCGCTTCTTTTCCTCCGCCACGTCTTCAAAGGTGATACCCAGGACTCGATTCGCATGCCGGTTCGCGCAGGCGGCGATACGTTCGAGAAAACGAAGCCGCAACTCCGGCGGACTATCCTGCCAGGTCGGTTTCCGTGCGAGACGCAGGGAGTTTTCGTGCGCGAGCAAAACGCCCCAGCCGAGCGGCGCTTCGGCCTCACGAAATAACTCGCCCGGCAGGACGAGAAAAAGAAGATCGGCGCAGCGATAGCGCAGCAAGCGCTCGAATTTCGTCCCGCTGTGCAAATGCTTCGAAAGCGCTCCCAGTTCGCGCATCACCTGCGTGTAGCGACGGTGCTTAATCGCGGAAAAGTCGTGCCCCTCCCATTCCGGGAAAAGTGAGTCTCCCGTGCGCAGCGTGGGATAATGCACGCGCAACGCACGCTCCAAAATCTGCCGTCGCTTCGTTACAGTTTGCAGACGTTCGCGTGTCGCAGGCGTGCAACAATTATCGCGCTTCAAATCCGGCCACGCCTGTTTGCACTCGAAGATAGCAGTGACGCCGGTGTCTTTTGGGGCCGGCCGATAAGCCGCCACATCGGCGCGATAGCGACAATTCGGCAAACTTACTTCCGCGGTGCAAATGGAATACCCCTGGGCCTGCGCCCAGAGCGCGGCGGCGCGTTTTAAGGCGAGGTGCGCGGCGGTTTCCGACCGGACTCGCCTTACGAGCTCAGCCATTTTGCGAGCTCCCGAGCCCAGTAGGTCACAATAAAATCCGCGCCTGCTCGTTTCAGGGAAGTCATGATCTCCAGGACCGCGGCTCGTTCCTCGAAGATCCCTTTTTCCGCGGCCGCTTTGACCATCGCGTATTCCCCGCTCACGTGATAGACGGCGGTTGGTTGCTCGAAACGCTCACGTATGCGCCAGAGGATGTCCAGATAAGGCAGGGCCGGTTTCACCATGATGATGTCCGCACCTTCCTGGACGTCGAGCGCAGCTTCTCGTAACGCTTCCATCGCATTGGCCGAATCCATCTGGTAGGTGCGGCGGTCGCCAAATTGCGGCGGGCTTTCCGCCGCTTCTCGAAAAGGCCCGTAGAAGGCGGAAGCGAACTTGGCTGCGTAGCTGATGATGCCGGTTTGTTTAAATCCATTAGCGTCGAGCGTCTGCCGGATCGCGCCGATGCGGCCATCCATCATGTCGCTTGGTGCCACTAAATCAGCGCCGGCGGCGGCATGGGACAAAGCGGTCTTCGCGAGAAGCTCGACCGATTCGTCGTTCAACACATGAAAGTGGTTGCCATCCCTCCGGGTCACACCGCAGTGCCCGTGACTCATGTATTCGCAAAGACAAACGTCGGTGACGACGACGAGATCGGGACAAGCAGCTTTGATCGCACGAATCGCTTCCTGCACGATCCCGCCGTCATCATAAGCACCGGTTGCCTCTTCATCTTTGTGTCTGGGAATCCCGAAGAGTAGAATCGCCTGCAGACCGAGCGCTTGCGCCTGGCCGGCTTCTTCGGGCAAATCTGCGAGGGCGAGTTGCGAGACGCCGGGCATGCTGGCGATGTTGCGACGGCTCTTCAGCTTCTCGCTGACGAAGAGAGGGAGAATGAAATCGTGCGCCGTCAATCTCGTTTCGCGCACGAGATTGCGCAGTCCTGCGGAGGTTCGGAGGCGCCTCGGTCGCTGAACTAGGTTGCGCACGGCCGATCGTACGCGGGCCGCGTGAGTGCCGCAAGCTTGACGCGGCTGTTCGCAACCTGTAGCCGCTCATTTGAATCATTGCTGTCGATGTCCCGCGCGCTTTCGTATCGAACGACGGACTATCTGCTGATCGACATCAGCAACTCGTTCACTAAGATCGCGTTCAGCACCCAGAACCGCGTGGGACGCGCGCTGCGGATTCCAACGAAGAAGCTCTCCCGGCAAACAGTCACCGCGCTGCTGCGGCGCCGGCGCTCGCCCCAGATTGTTGTCTGCTCGGTCGTCCCGGCGAAGAACGCGATCATCCGGCAAGCCGCTGCGGATCAGCCGGCGCTCTTCCTAACGCCCAAGCTTGATCTCGGCGTGGGCATCGATTACCCGCAGCCGCGCACCATTGGGGCCGATCGACTCGCGAACGCAGCTGCGGTCGCGGAGCTTTACGGATGTCCCGCGATTGTGGTCGATTTTGGCACGGCGGTGACGTTCGACGTGGTCTCGGCCAGCCGCGAATACATCGGTGGCGTGATCTCGCCCGGACTCGAATCGATGACGAACTTTCTTTATCAACACACCGCGCTTCTGCCGCGGCTTTCCCTGCGCGAACCGGAGGCGGCGGTCGGCAAATCGACGCGTGCTGCGATGATGGCGGGCGCAATTTTCGGGTATCGCGGACTCGTGCGCGAAATTCTGGCGCGCATCACGGCCGAGGCGTTTCCGAGAGACCAGGTTAGAATTGTCGCGACCGGCGGTTACGCCAAGCTGGTCGCCGCACGCCTGCCCGAGATCGAAGCTGTGCACGCCGATCTCACTCTGGAAGGCTTAAGGATCATCGCTAACCGCAATGTCACGAGGATGCGCGCCTAACGAATCGAGCACGCATCGAACGCCTCCACACGTTTTCCAACTACCGATCACCATCAAAGCGGAAGCAGGCACGAAACGGTTGGCGCACGATCACGAACGGCAACCAGTAACGATCGTCTTCCCACATTTCGTCGTACGGGATTGCGTCAAAACGCGTCCAGAAAGAGCAGTTTCCTCCGTTTCCTCTGGTCAGGCAGCGGAGCAAAAGCGATGCAAAAGGCCGCCAAAATGAGACGCCGAACTCCGATGGAGAGCGGAGGAGGAGAAAGTGGCGGCGCCAAGACTGCGAAACCGAAACTTGCGAGGGACAAGTTCAAGAATAGTCTTGTCACGTTTGCATCGTAACGGTTTTATCAACGAGCATGAACATTCGTAAATTCGCGACGCTTGCGGTGCTTGTTTTGAGCTCGTTCGCGGCGAGTAACGTCGCGCCGTCGAAGGCGGAACTCGAGGCGATGTACGACAAAGCTTTTCGCGAATTCGACGCGAACAATTTCCCGCAGGCGCTGAAAGACCTCGATGCGATCGATGCGCGACAGCCCGATCTGGCCGAGTCGCAAAATCTGCGCGGGGTAATTCAGATGCGAGAGGGGGAATACGACAAAGCGGAAGCAGCTTTACAGAAGGCGCTCGCGGTTGATCCGAAGTTCTGGAATGCGCGCTTCAACCTCGCGGAGATTCCGTTTCTCCGAAAAAATTGGGCGGAGGCGCGGACTCGTTTCCAAGGACTGATCACGGGCAACGCCGCGGAGCTGCAGGGCGATGCAGCCCAGCTGATCCAGTACAAGATCCTCCTGACGCACTTGCTCGAAGGCAAAGACAACATGGTCGATTCGATGCTCGCCAAGTTCGATTTGTCGCCGGACACACCAGCCGCGCAGTACGCGGCCGCCGCGGTTGCGTTCCAGCACAAGAACGAAAAAGAGGCGAAAGATATTCTGGCCGCGGCCGAGAAGAAGTTTTCGCCCAAGCTGAACAAGCTTTTTGCGGAATCGCTCTACGAGGTGGGCTGGCTGCAAAAAGCGGCGGGACAAACCCGGGCGGCTCTGGAATTAACCTCCGCCGCGGACAAGGCAGCCCAGGCCAAGGAATATTCGAAGGCGAAGTTTGAGCAAGCGCAGCAGGCCTTCCAGCAGCGCGATTTCACGGCCGCGCGCAAGCTGGTGGACGAAGCCGATACGGCGATTCCTAGTCAGGCCGCCACCGTCAATCTCCGCGGCGCCATTTTGCTGGAACAAAAGGATTATGATGGCGCCGAGGCAGCCTTCAAAGAGGCTTTGAAGCTCGACCCGAAATTCCGGGAGGCCGAATACAACTCAGCGTTAATCCCTTTCAAGAAAAAGGAATATGGCAAAGCCCGGGATCGCTTTGAGACGCTCTTCAACGTGACCTCGGGTGGGGACAAAGATCAGGCGGCGCAGCTGATCAAATACAAAATTTTCCTGACCTTTCTGCTCGACGGCAAAGACAGCCGTGCGCAAAAAATGATGGAGCAGTTCCAGTTCACCGGCGACACGCCGGCACTCTATTACGCACAGGCCGCCTGGGAGTTCAAACATAACAATCCGGCGAAAGCCAATGACTGGGTGACTTCCGCGCGCAAAATTTATTCGCCGGCCCTGAATCTCGTTTTCGCTGATCCGTTTTACGATGTCGGATGGATTCGTAATCCGGGAGTCGGAGCATCAGGCGAATCGGCGCTCGCGGACGCAGCGCAATCTCCACCGCCGGCTGAGGCAACGCCAGCGATCGAACCGAGCCCCATTCCGGGCGCTGCGGCTGTGGCGAAGAATGAAAGCAAACAGAGCAGCGAGGCCGGGGCGGCTCAGCCTCCACCGTCCGCTCCGGCGGTTGCCGGAATGGAAGCGACCACGATAAATGCGAGCAACGTGCCTGCTTCCGCAGCGCAAACGAACCGCGGAAATCAAGATTCGTCTGCACCAGCCACAGCTCTAACTACGAAGGTAGAAACACCAGTCGCTGCGACAGCTTCCCCTGCAGTGGCGCAGCCCATCTCGGCGAATCCGCCGCAACAATCCGCGAAAGATTCGGCGGTTGCGAGCGCAGCGACGTCCACTTCCGCGAACGCCTCAACCGTGCTCGCGCCTGCGACTGTGCGTGAATGGTCAAAGCCGACCGTGCGCGACAGAATCGAGCGATCCGGAATGGGCCGGACTTTGCTGGTCGTCAGTTTATTGCTGGCGGGAGTTCTCCTGCTTGGTTGGACGGTGCTGCCTGAAATTCGTCGTCGCTTTTCGGAAGGCCCTGTTTATTCGCGCACTTCTTCTGTCGCCGCACCAGTCTTGGCTGAAGCAACCGGCTTCACGGCGAAGCAACAAATCACTTCAACCCGGTTGGCGGGCGGCCCTCCGCAGGTTTCGCTACGTCTAAAGGCGTCTGAACCGTCGCTGCGCCGCGCCGTAGTGCCTCTTGGCAAACCTCGAAATGGAATCTCTGCAATGCCGGCGGACACTGAAGAGTCTCAACCTGCGTCTCAGCCTGACTCACTTTCCGATGATCGTTTCGACACCGCCGAGGCTGTCGGATTCGCGCCACTCGTCGAAGGAGTGGGTGAACCGGTCCTCCACGACGAACACTTCAGCGAATCAGTTCACGCATCTGCTGAAACTTTCGCGACAGGCGCCCCCGAAATCTTTGCGGCTGCAATCGGCTTGGAGCCAATCGAAGCTCCCTCCGAAACCGGCGCACTCGAATCTTTCCTGCCGGAGCGTGAATGGCAGGACTTCTCGGAAACAGGCTCGACTGCCGCCGTAGATCCAGTCCCAGATCCTTTCGAACCAGCTCCCGAGCCCGCAGGATTGGAATCGGATATCCAAACGCACTCGCTGCAGAAGGCGGAAGGCGATGAAGCGCCTGCCACCGTCTTGGAAGAAAAAGACTCAGTCGATTTCGAGTTTCTCTCGAGCGATGCCGCTGAAGTCGATGAAGTCGCGGCTGCTTCTGATAGCAGAGTGCTCGCAGGTGAAGAAGACGCCGCCATTCCCGGGGAGTTTGAGGAGGAGCCGATCGGCCAGGGCCAACCAATTCCTTACCTTACTCCTGTGTCCGCAGGTGAAACGTTCGAAGAGGAGATCGTTGAACCTAAAGCCATGCCGGTCCCGTCCGAAGTGCCCGAGTTCGGGGCAGCCGCCGAAATTGCGGGACTCGCAGACGAAGACGACGCCGTCACCGCTCCCGAGGCGGAAGAGCCAATCGGCCAAGGCCGGCCAATTCCTTATCTTACTCCTGTGTCTGCAGGTGAAACGTTCGAAGAGATCGTTGAACCTGAAGCACCGGCGGCTTCCTCGGAAGTGCCCGAATTCGGGGCGGCGGCCGTTTTTGCCGGACTCGGAGCGCTGGGAGTTCTACGCGAGGTTTCCGAACCATCTTCATCCTACACAGCGCCTGTCACAACAACCGAGCCAATAGCTCAGCCAATAACACCAGCCATCATGTCCCAACCGACTCCGCCTTCCCCCGCCCCCGTAATTCGAACAGGTCCGCCATCGCCCAGTGGAATGCCGCAACCGGCGATGCCTCCAACCCAGGGAACGATGCACACTTCGGTGCAACTTACCTTCTCTTTCGAGATCGCTTCACTGCAACTTACCCCCACGTTCAAGATGGGCGCGCTGTTGTTGAAACCGGCTTCGAAGATCGTCACGATGCGTCTTTCGCCATCTCAGCATCCGCAGCCTGCGATGAATCTTCAGGTCACATTCGAAATCGCCAGCGTGCAAGCGGCCGGCTCGTCGATTGGGATGATCCGTCTCACCCCGTCGCAGCAGCAAAAACCAGCGCTAATCAATTCGCCCGCCTTTAACATCGCGGGACTGCAGCTCGTTTCCGGTTCGGAGAACGCCCCCGTGCAATTGATCGCTTCGCAACAGGGGCAAGCGTCTGTTCTGGTAACAGCTGCCTTCCAGATTGCGACCGTGGAATTTTCCCCGGCCTTCGAGATCGCTTCCATCGTCCTGAATTCCACTTCGAAGAATGTTTCGGTGCAACTTCCGGGGACCGGACCAAGCGCCGTCGAAGGCGCTCCGATCTTTGAGATCACGAACGTGCAGCTTGGCGGCAACGGAGAGATCGGCACCCTGCAGCTCAATCCGCAAGCGGGCGGTCCGAAGCGCGCCTAGCGTTCCGGCTAGAATGTGGCGAGCGAGGAAGCTTTGGCGCCTCGTTTCGTCGACGAAAGAGAGCTTCGGCGATAAGCGGGCGCGATGCTCCTACCGCTTCGCGAAATGCGCGCGGTTGAGCGAACGCAACTCTTTGGGCACGAACTCGCCATCGCGCCGAATCACTTTGCCATCAAAGCGCACCTCACCGCCGCCGTATTCCGGCCGCTGGATGTTAACCAGGTCCCAATGGACCTGGCTGCGGTTCCCGTTATCCGCTTCTTCGTAGGCTTGGCCGGGCGTGAAATGGAACGAGCCCGCGATCTTTTCGTCGAAGAGAATATCCCGCATTGGCGCCAGAATGTACGGATTGAAGCCCAGAGAAAACTCGCCGATGTAGCGGGCTCCCGGATCTGAGTTCAGAATCTTGTTCAGTTTTTCGCTCTCGTTGCTCGTCGCCTCCACGATTTTGCCGTCGCGGAATTCGAGGCGGATTCCATCGAATCCGGTGCCCTGATAGATGCTCGGTGCATTGAAAGTCACGTGCCCCTCCACTGAATCCCGCACCGGGCAGCTGAAGACTTCGCCATCTGGAATGTTTCGGTCCCCGCCGCAGATGACTGCGTCGATGCCCTTCATGCTGAACCTGAGGTCGGTTCCGGGTCCGGTGATTTCCACCCTGTTGGTCTTTTCCATTAAAGCCTTGAGTGCTTTCATCCCGGGTTGAAGTCTGCGGTAATCCAGCGTGCAGACGTCGAAATAGAAGTCCTCGAACGCTTCGGTGCTCATGCTGGCGAGCTGCGCCATCGACGAAGTAGGCCAACGCAGGACGACCCACTTTGTTTTTTTCACCCGTTGGTCGGTCACCGCTCGCATTTTCTTTGCCACCAGCTTCATCTGTTCGGGAGCGACATCCGACATCTCGGTGATGTTGTTGCTGCCGCGGACCGCGATATACGCATTCATCTTTTTCATTCGCGCTAACTCGTGCATGGCGCTCAGATCGAGCTGACGCTCGGTCGCCTCGAGCGCCAGTTCGCGGGTTACGCGTCCGCTTTGCAGCTGCGCGAATGGAATCGCACCAACGTTTCTAGCAGCTTGGATAAGGGCGACCGTCATCTCCTCCGGGACATCGAAGGTTTCGATCAGCACCGTCTCTTTCCGCTTCAATCTCGTGGAATATTCGACGAGTAACCTGGCCAGTTTATCGAAGCGCGGATCGTGCATAGGTGTTAATGATTCCACCGCGCCTGGCGGATGCAAACGGAGAGCATCGTTCGTTCGGCCCGTTAGCGGCGGCGGAACTTCACAGCGAAAGCGCCGTCGATCGCGTCTCGAAAGGGTCGCAACGCCCGTTGTTCCTCCAGATGCAGAAACGGATGTTCGGTCGTGACGATTTCGCTAACTTTCTCGTTTTCCTCCGGCTCCAGACTGCAAGTGCCATAGACCAGAACCCCGTCCGGCTTCAGGAGTGAGATGATGTTACGTAAAATCATCAGTTGGATGGCCTGCCTGCGATCGAAGTCACGCGCGGTCAGCCGCCACCGAACATCGATCCGGCGCCGCATAACTCCGGTGTTGCTGCACGGTGCGTCAACGAGAATTCGATCGAACGGCTGTGCCAGCAAACTTCCGGTGTTCACATCTACTGGCAGCGACCAATCTTGCGCCGTCGCTGTGACAATCTCCAGCCCGAGGCGCGCGGCGTTCGCCTGCAAGGTCGTGAGGCGTGCCGCGTCACGATCACAGGCTACAATCTGGCCGCGATTTCGCATCATCTCAGCAAGGAGAGCAGTTTTCCCCCCGGGCGCTGCGCAAGCATCCAGAATTCGTTCGCCGGGCTGCGGAGCGAGCAGTTGGCACGCCATCGCAGTGCTCGGATCCTGGATGTAACACTCGCCCCCCTGGAGAGCTTCATTTGGAAGATTCGAGAGGCGGACAAACCCAGGAGTTCGCCCTTCCTGCGCGTTGTCTCCCTGTCTCGAAAGGAATGCTGCTCGAGATATTTTTAACTCATTCACCCGGGCGTAGATCGGCGGTGGCAAGTTGTTCCACTCGCAAAGCGCTTGCGCGGCAGACTCGCCGAAATTGCGCGACCATCTTTCGATCAGAAATGGCGGATGAGATTTGCGCACCGCGAGAGGTTGGTGATCCAGGGATCGCTGCAACTCGTCTTTTCGCCGGATGGCTGCGCGCAAAACTCCGTTGACGACCGCGCGATTCCTCCGCTGAGCGAGCGCGACTGTCTCGAAAACGGCCGCATGCGCCGGAGTCGCTAAACGAAAGATCTGGTAAAGGCCGAGCCGCAGGAGATCGCGACTGGTGGCGTCGAGCGAGCCGTCGCGCACCTCACCGATGATGAAATCGAGAAGCGTGAGATTGCGCAACACGCCGTAGAAAAGTTCGGTCGCGAATCCGCGATCTGAAGCCGATAAACATGTTTCGAGCAACTCCTGATGCAAAATCGCGTCGGCGAAGGCACGGTTGCGGCGCCACGCGACCAACGCTTTGCACGCGACCTCTCTGGCGGAACTGCTCGCCATGGCGACGTGTTCTTTCGGCGCGGCGCTAGGACGATGCGACTCGTTCCCGGCCGATCGAGTGATACTCAAACCCAACCTGCCTCATCGTCGCCGGGTCGAAAAGGTTACGGCCATCAAAGACGATCGCAGTGTGCATGGCCTGCTTGACTGCCGTGAGATCGACGTTTGCGAATTCACTCCATTCGGTCGCGATGACGAGCGCTTCCGCGCCTTCTACGGCTTCCATCGCAGAGGCAGCGAACGTCGCGCTGGCCAATTCGCGCACCGCGCGAGCTTTCTCGGACCCCTTCGGATCGTAGACCGCGACATGCGCTCCTTCGCGCAGCATATCGGCCACGAGATCGATCGCGACCGAAGAACGAATATCATCGGTGTCGGGCTTAAAGGTGAGGCCCCAGACGGCGATCTTTTTCTCACGCAGAACCCAAAGCGTGTCGCGGATCCTCTTGAGGAACCGCTCCTTTTGTCCCGCATTGATCCGCTGCACTTCTTTCAGCAGGTGAAACGGAACGCCGAGCTGTTCGCTAATGGTAATGAACGCGGCGATGTCTTTCGGGAAGCAGGAACCGCCGTAACCGATGCCCGCGTTAAGGAAATTGCGGCCGATGCGGCGATCCATGCCAATGCCATCCGCCACCTTCTCGACATCGGCGCCACTCGCCTCACAGATAGCGGAGACGGCGTTGATGTAGGAAATCTTGAGCGCGAGAAACGAGTTGGCCGCATGCTTGATCAGCTCCGCGCTGTTAATGTCGGTTACGAGAATGGGCGCCATGAATGGCTCGTAGACCTTCTTCATCAGATCGATCGCGTGCTCGCTCTGCGCGCCGATGACAATGCGATCTGGCTTCATCAGGTCGCCGACGGCGCAGCCTTCACGCAAAAATTCCGGATTACTGACGACGTCGAACTTCGCTCCGTGCCGATTGTAGCGCTTGATTGACTCTGCGACTTTCTCACCGGTCTTTACGGGCACGGTGCTCTTATCGACGATGACGCGGTACTCAGTCAGGACGCCGGCGATTTCGCGCGCGACCTTTTCAATGAAACTGAGATCGACGCTTCCGTCCGGCTGCTGCGGGGTGGGGACGGCAATGAAGATGACCTCCGAGTTTTCGACGCCGTCTTTGATGCTGCCGGTGAAACGCAAGCGTTTCGCGGAGACGTTGCGGTGGATCACCTCTTCCAAGCCGGGCTCGTAAATCGGAACCTTTCCGGCCTGGAGCGATTCCACTTTGCGCGGGTCGTTATCCACGCAGATCACGTTGTGGCCGACGTCCGCAAAGCATGCGCCTGTCACTAAGCCGACATAACCCGAACCGATAATAGCAAGATGCATAAGAAAGCGCGCCGTTAATTCAAACCGAGGACGAAAGTGGCAAAGAACTGCTAAAGCAAAGAAATAGCAATCGCGAGGTCGCGCGAAGTCTATTGGCCGTCGTTCGCGCCAGCGGGATCGAAATTCAGATCGAAGTTGAATTTCGGGAACGCCTTCAAGGTGAAGGTAAGCAGAACGCCGTACTCCTTCACGCCGCCATTGTCGCGTACGACTGCTCCCAGAGACGCCACCCAACTCGTGAGATCGCGATAAATCGAATAACGCTGCTGCTCGAGCACGTGAGTGGACGCTTCGTATTGTTCCTGCACACTCACGCCCCAGTTGTCGTCGATCCGATAGTAACCACCCACCACGAACAAGCTGCTATTTGGAAAGAAAGGATTTTCGTTCAGGTAACGATGTCCCACACTGAACTGCACTCTAGAAACCGGCTGAAAGGTCAGATTCGTATTCACCTCGCTGAAACCTTTGTCGAAAGCCGGGACCTGTGAGTTGATGACTAGGGAGGCCCACGGCACGGGCGTGAAGCGCAGCTTATTGAATAGGTTCGAGTAGTTCGTCCGATCGAACGGATTGTCGATGTTAACGTCCAGATAGGTTTCCAGTTCCATCCAGCTCACCGTTAGATCATCGCGCCTTGTCTGCAGGCGGTTGCGCACCCCGACGCGCCAGATGGTCCAGCTATCAATCGAATCGACGGAAGTGAATTGCGGGAAATCGATGGGCCGAAGCTGTGTCGAAGGTTGGAAGCGATCAAACTGCAGAATCTCGGCTGGATTGGCGTCGTTGTCGGAGACGTAGGAGAAATTCGTGAAGGGCTGAATGATGTGGCGCAAACCATCGAGCCCGAGGGCGCGCGTCTGCACGTTTTCCCAGGAACGGGAGAGCTTGAAAGAAGCTTCCGCGCCGGTGTTGAAAACCGTTCGGAACCTTCCCGCCGCCGTTTGCAACGGTTCCTCCAGCGTCGGATCCGGCAGGAAGAAATCCGGGATGAGTGGATTGTCGCTCGGTTTGAAAACTGTGTCGCCGATGTCACGAGTGCGATCGTAGTAGGTGGCGCGAAATCCAACCCGCGGCACGATTGAGAGCCAGCCGAAGTAGGTATTCGGGTAGAGGAGTTGATGGAAGGTGTCGAAGCGGACAGCGCCGTAATCTTCCTTCCCCGAACCGCGCGCGAAGGTGCGACGCAGGTTCGCAATCCCGGTCTCCCCTTCATAAAAAATCGGACTTCCGAAAATCGCGTGCCGTTTGATATCGAGCACGACTTCCGGCAGGCGCTCGGTTTGTTCGAAGAAGCTGTTTAACTCAAAGCGGAGGATACCTGTCAGTGTGTAGATCGGATCGGATTTGGTAACGGCGACGACATTATCCGGTTGCGGATCAAGTCGAAATTCCCCTTGATAAAAATCCTCGAGAAGGAACGGGTCGCTCAGTTTCGTGAGGTTCAGGATCCCGACGATATCGTCCGTAAATTGGGTGCGATCTTCCAGCGAGATTCGGTAGCGGGCCGTGGGCACGTTCCCGCGGACAATCGAAGTCTGATTGAGCTGCGGATTTTGATCCTGAAGGTAATAGGTGCGTAGCTTCGCGTAGCTGCTGTTGTCCTTGCCGTATTCCATCTCAGAATCGAAGCCGAGGGCAACGCCGCGACGGGTGCGGTAGTCGAGTCGAACGCGTCCTTTGATCTGATCTGTGATGGGAAACGTGATCTGCCCAAGAAGCGAAGGTCCCCACGAACTTAGAAAGGCCGGCGAGATGAGGAAACTGAACGAATCATCCAGCGATTGATAAAGATAGGGCCACCAGAAAATCGGAATTTCCCCGATGTAGAGCGTGACGTTCGAGAAGACGACGCGATCCTTCTCGTAAATACGGACCTTGCGCGCGCGCAGGTGAAAATCTGGATTGGCCGAGTCGTGTGTTGTGAAGCTGCCGTCGTGAATGATGTACTCGCCTTCGGCGTCGCTTGTGACATCCGTCCCGGTTACGAAGTAAGGCTCGCGCTCCGTGCGCATGTTAACGGCGCGGATC
>JACCXL010000016.1 GCA_013697015.1 Chthoniobacterales bacterium
ACTCCGTTATTCCGCCCACCATCAATCTGGAAGATCCAGATGACGAATGTGATCTCGACTACACCCCGCTGGTCGCGAAAGAGAAAAAAATCCGCGTCGCTGTGAACAACTCGTTCGGCTTCGGAGGCCACAACGCGACCCTCGTCGCGACCGCTTTCACGGAGTAGCGTTGGCGGGGCTGGGTTGACGGAAGGCGACAAGCGCGCGGCGCGTTCGCGCTACTGCAGTTGATACACTTCCACCAACGCCACGCCCGTCGCGCTGCCTTTGCCGCGCACCACGGCGGTGTAGTTGGCCGACGGAAGCGAGGCGAGGATGGCAGCATCGAGCGGGTCGGGCGGCGCCAGCCCGGTATCGAAAATCTTCTGCATCTCTCCACTTTGCTGCCAGTTGTCGTTGACCGCCAGCACAGCGCCGTTCGCGTCGTGCAGCTCCAGAACCGGATCGGCCAGAGGCGCGGTCACGCCGGCAGACACCAGTGATGATCCCCCCACTGCGCGCACCACAACTTTTGTCGGCCCGGACCCGTTCAGAATGATCCCGCCGATCAATACGTCATTGCCTGGCCCGACGTAGCCTCGCGAAGAAAGATTGACCAGTTTGCACGTGGAGGAAGACGACACGTCGTAGACTTCAATCAAACCGAGACCCGTGGTGTTGTTAGCTCCGCGCATGATGGCGGTAAACGCATCCGGACCGAGCGTGATCAGTACCGCTGCTTCATTTGGCTCCGTTGGCGCTAATCCCGTCGCGCTGATCTGATCTTTTTGCGGGCTGTCGCCCCAGTTGTCATTCGTCGCAATGATCGCGCTGTTTCGAATCACCTCGATCGTCGGATCCTGCAGGCGCCCAGTCAGCGGCGTTCCGTTGACTGCGAGAGAAGGGCCGATCGCGCGGATGAGCAGTTGCCGCTGGCCTGCGCCATGCAAGAGGAAGCCGCCGATCAACACATTTTCGCCGGTCATCACGTTGGCGCGGGTGGAGATGTTCGCGAGTCGCGGCGGGGTGAAGAGCCCGAAGACCGCCACGCTATTGGTCGAGGCCACATAGACTTTGCCGTTCGCCACCGTCGGCACGATGAACTTATTTCCCGTGCCGAAATGATCGCGGCTGTTGGCGGCCTGATTGCTGTTGTAGAGCTCCGTCACCAGGTTCCCCGCGTCGTAGGCGTGCAGCACTGCCGGATTCGTATTCTCCGCCGCCCACGCGATTCCTTCGCTCAGGCCAAACGCGGAGATACTCGGTGTCGTTCCCGGGTAGGTGAAAGCGGTGGCGGTCTGCGATTGTGCAGCTAGCGCGATCCGCGCGTTTGCGAATGGAAAAGCGCGTAACCGCTCATTCACGGCGCCGTAGTAGAGGCGATTGTTGAAAAACGCAGGCGCCGACCAAACGCCGCTGCCCAGAACGGAATTCGAAACGTCCTGGTAAACATAGCTGTTGTCGGTCGCGTTCGGCACGAACTTTCCCATGTGGTCGCGATCCACCAGATAGATGTGCGCATCCTTGCCGGCGCCCACCGCGAGATGCCGCGTGCTCCCGTTTGCATCGATCATGTCCGGCAGGAGCAGCGTCCCGCCCGAGCCGAGATCGCCATCCGCATTCGACTCCGAAACGGTGTTGAACATCGTGAAATAATCGGCCACCGCGAGTGCGTTCCCGGAGGTCGCGAGCTTGACCATGCAGTTGCCGAAATCGCTCTCGTCGGAAAGCCCGCCCCGTTCAACGTGGTTTCAAAAGTTCCATCCCCCGTTAGAGCAAAAAGATTCCCGTTCTCCTCCACCGCGGGGGCGGCACCACTCGCCCAGATGGCGCCATGCGTACCGTTCGGAGTCAGGTTTAAAACCGAAACCCGTGCGAGCGTGTTCGCGTTGTAACCGATGACCCAGCTCGTGTAGGGCCGAATGTCACAATGCGATGCCCAGGTCTTGTAAATGACATTGTTCGAAAGCACGAGGCCGGCGCGCGCCTTATATTGCTTGGGATCGAAGACGACGGTCCCGCCGCTGCTGTTGTCGCCCGTGCCAGGATACGTGGCCACGATGTCGACAGGTCCGCCAAGCACTTCGGCGCCGGTCGGCAGGCCGAGCGCATGCAAACGCTGGAAATAATTTCCCGCCGCGTCCTTGCTCATCGCGACGACGTAAATCACCCCCTGCACGTTCGTGAACCCGATCACCGGCGTGGCCGTGATCCCGATCTCCGGCGTCACCTGGCCGCACCCGCGATTATCCGATGGAATCTCTCCCGCTTTCAGGAGCGACTTCTGCCAGATGATCGATCCATCGTCGGCGTCGCACGCATAAACGCTGTCGTGCTCCGTCGCGATGAAGACCAGATTACGCGTCGCGCCGCCGGGCGTGCCACTCAGGTTTACATTCGACACGATGAGCGGCTGCGCATCCACTTTACCATCGACCGGGATCGAGAAAAGCTTGCCGAACTGCGTGGATTTGACGTTCGTCGGATTAAGAATCGCCTCAGTCGTGTTCGCGCCGGTGCGAGCTTGATCGTTGTGCCAGGTGGCGACATAGGTCACCGAAAAAACTTGGCCGACGAAGACCAGGGGCGCAGCGGCGGACAGCAGCGCGACGAGGACTCGGGAGCGGGGCATGGTGCAAACTCCACCGGCGGCCCGCCCGCATCAAATCGCGTGGCGCTGGCGAATGCGCCTATTGATCAACGAAAATGGGAGCCGCTTCGATGTCGGAGGCGTCAAAGGAGAAACCATGCCCCTCACGCGAAAG
>JACCXL010000028.1 GCA_013697015.1 Chthoniobacterales bacterium
GATGAAGCAATGCAGGCCGCGCGCGATACGCTCCAGATCCGGCCGGCCTCTCTGGCCGCTTACTACATTCTAGCCGAAGCAACCGAGAAGCAGAATCGCCCTGAGACGGTCGCGTGGCGCGCCCAGATCGCCCGGTTGCTGTCGCATGATTTAGAGAGCCAGTTGAACCTGGCGTCCGCGGCGCTTCGCTTCGGGCAACTCGATACTGCGCGCCGCGCACTCGAAGACGTTTCGCCCGGTGACCGTGGAAAAGCAGCCTACCACGTGGTGGCTGGCTGGCAGGCGCGCGCCGAAGGAAACGACACCGAGGTCGAAAAGCATTTTCGCGCTGCCGTGCAGCAGGAACCGCAGAACGATCTTTACCAATTCAATCTCGCTGTCCTGCAGATTCATTCGCCCGACGACGCCCAAAACAAGCGGGCGCGTGCGACCCTCGAACGGTTGAGCACAGTGTCGGGCTTCCGGACCGGTGCCGTCCGCGCGCTCCTAAGCGACGCGATCGAACGGGAAGATCTCGCAGCCGCGGATCATCTCGCCCAAACACTGCAGATGAGCCAGCAGGTGACTTTCGCGGATTACCTTCTCTGCCTCGATTTTTACCGGAAGCTGGACGAGAAAAAATTGAACGCTCTGCTCGAGAAAGTGAAACCGGTCGCCGCGCGAAACGCGGCCGATCTCGCTCTTCTGCTCGATTGGATGAATCGAAACAGCCTCGCCGGAGAAGTCTTGCGCTGGATGGAAAAGCTGCCCGCTGCAATGACGACGACCCCGCCCGCTTCCATTCCGATCGCGGAAGCATTCGCGGAAGTAAAAAATTGGTCGCGCTTGAAGCGCTGGACGCGCAGTGGTTCCTGGGGGGACGCAGATTACCTGCGACTCGCTTACCAGGCTTATGCGGCGCGACAGGGACGCCAGTCGTCCAGCGACGCCGAGTTCGAATCGCTCTGGCAGTCCGCCGAACGTGCCACGGTCGATGAATCGGAGGCGATCGTAAATCTGGCACGCCTCGCGTCGAGATGGAATCTCACCGAAGAAGCGGAGCAGCTCTGGCAAAAGGTCGCAAAGAACGCAGCGACCCGCCGCGAAGCGCTGGGAGCGCTCGCCGGAATTTATCGCGCAAATAATGACCTGCCGAATCTCTACAAGATCGAACAGCGCCTGCACGAAGTGTCGCCGCGCGAGCCCGATACGGCAGCAGATTTTGCGAGGCTGGCGCTTCTGCTCGAGCAGAACGCCGCGGAAGGGCACCGTCTCGCGAAAGAAGCCTACGACGCCGCTCCGCAGAATGTGAATTGCGTCGCGACGTACGCCTTTTCACTCTATGTGCAGGCGCGCACGGCGGAAGGGATAGCGTTGCTGCGCAAACTTACGCCGGCAGAACTGCACGAACCGCACGTGGCCGCCTACACGGCCGTGTTGCTGGTGGACGACAATGAAATGGAACCAGCAAAAGAGTTCATTGCCGCGGCGCTGACGGGAAAGCTTTATCCTGAAGAAAAAAAACTCCTGGATGAGGCCGTGCAGAAGATGAATCGCGCGCAGGTCATCCCCTCACCGTCCCCTCCAGCGACCACACCGGCCGAAGCGCCTTCGCCACCTTCCGTCTCAACGCCGAGTCCCTGAGTCGCCGCGCACCGCACGCTCTCAGAATTGGAAGTAGATAAAATCCGAAGTGGCGACACTTCGGGCCGTGACGATCCCAAGCAGCAACAAGGCGCAGATCGCGATTTGGGCCGCAAACCGGAGCATCACCGGCCAACGCGCCGTCAGTTCCCAATCCGGCCGCAAACCTGTGCAGATCAGGTGAACGGTCAACGGCAGCGTGTAGAACATGACGAGCGCGACGAGGTAGCGGGCGACTTGCCAATCTCCAGCGCCCGCAGCGAACGGGGAAAGCGCCAGATCGTGCAGGATCTGCGCGAGATCGCGTTCTCGAAAGAGCAGCCATCCTACGCAGGTCACTCCGAAAGTGCACGCTACCTTCAGAGCCCACGGAAGCCAGCGTGATAGGCCGGCGGCGGTCAGGAGTCTTTGTCCAACGATCAATAGTCCCCAGTAAACTCCCCATAAGACGTAGTTCCACGAGGCACCATGCCACAGCCCGCTGAGCGAAAACGTGAGCATTAAATTCAGCGCGGCGCGTGCTGCGCCACGACGACTCCCGCCGAGCGGGATGTAAATAAAATCGCGCAGCCAGGTGGAAAGCGAGATGTGCCAGCGGCGCCAGAAATCCGCGGGCGAAGTCGCGAGATAGGGATGATTGAAATTCCGCATGAGTTCGATCCCGAGCAGCCGGGCACTGCCGCGGGCGATATCGGTGTAACCGGAAAAATCGGCGTAAATCTGCACCGCAAAGGCGAGGACACCGGCCCAGAG
>JACCXL010000041.1 GCA_013697015.1 Chthoniobacterales bacterium
CTTTCGCGAGAGCCAGCCCCATCCCAGGTCCAAATCCTACGATCGTGCAAAGCTTGCTCATAAGTTTCCTCCGGCGCCGCAATAGTCGAACTGACCGCAATTACGGATCGCGTCGCCCGCGGGATGCCTCGCGTTTTGTGTGTATGCCTGAGCGATTGTGAAATCGCGACGAATCGCGTTAACGTCATGGCCGCACGATGACATCAGCGCAGATCAGACAATCGTTCCTCGATTTCTTTCGCGAGAAATCGCACACGACCGTGCCCTCGTCCTCGCTCCTGCCGGACGCGCCCAACCTGCTCTTCACCAACGCCGGCATGAACCAGTTCGTGCCTATTTTCCTCGGCCAACAAAAGCCTGCGTGGACTCCGCCGCGCGTGACCGACACTCAGAAATGCATTCGGGCCGGCGGCAAGCACAACGACCTCGATGACGTCGGTCTCGACACCTATCACCACACGTTCTTCGAGATGCTCGGCAATTGGAGCTTCGGCGATTACTTTAAACGCGAGGCGATTGATTGGGCATGGGAGCTCGTGATCGAGCGGTGGAAATTCCCGCCACAGCGGCTCTACGCGACCGTTTATGTTCCAGACTCGCGGCGGAGGACTTGGAAAGCTGAGCTGGGCCGCATTAGCAAGAATGCTGAGGCGGAAGGCGGCAGGATTCTGTGGGACGACAAGAACCCCAACGAAGCCAACAGCATCGAGATTCCCGACCGCGAATCCACGCAGCATTGGGCCGCGCTCTTTGTCAAAGCAGGATTGGACCCGCGTGAGCATGTCGTGGCGGGTAATCGCAAGGACAACTTCTGGATGATGGGCGATACCGGCCCGTGCGGTCCTTGCTCCGAATTGCACGTCGACCTCACGCCCGAGGGCAATACGAAAGGTGAGCTCGTGAACGCCGGCGATTCGCGCTGCATCGAGATCTGGAACCTCGTCTTCATTCAGTTCAACGCCAACGCCGACGGCACGTTCTCGCCACTCCCTCAGCGCCACGTCGACACGGGCATGGGCTTCGAGCGTGTGACTGCCATGATCCAAGGCACAAAAAACTTCACCGATTTTTCGCGCCCGATCTCTAACTACGAGACAGACGTTTTCCGCCTCATCTTCGACGAGATCGAAAAACTCAGCGGCCAGCGCTACGCCTCCACGCTGCCGGGTTCGGGGAGCGCGGGCTTCCAGCCAGCGTCGGCCGGCATCCTGCCGGCGCAGATTTCGCGGCAAGATGCCGCGAAGAGCGGGCTGGAAGCGCGCGCTCCCGAAGAAAGGCTGGAAGCCCGTGCTCCCCAGTCCGAGCGGGAACGAATCGACGTCGCGTTCCGCGTCATCGCGGATCACATCCGCACGTTAAGTTTTGCGATTGCCGACGGAATTCAGCCCAGCAACGAAGGTCGCGGCTACGTCTTGCGTCGGATCCTCCGACGGGCAGTCCGTTACGGTCGCACGCTCGGTTTTCACGAACCGTTCTTCTACAAACTTGTTGACGTCCTCGTCCGCACCATGGGCGGCGTCTTCCCCGAGCTGCGCGCAAAAGAGCAAATCATTTGCGATACGATTCGGCGGGAAGAGGAATCCTTCAACAGGACGCTCGATAAAGGAATCGAACTATTCGAGCGCGAGGTCGCCAGAATTTTCTCCTCCGACCGGGAGCGCGGGCTTCCAGCCCGCACGAGCGAGCATCCTGCTCGCTCATCTTCTCCAGGCGCGCGCTATCGCAAACGACGCCTTCCTCACTACGAACGCCCGCACGGCATTTATCACATCACACTTGCCACGAGAAAGCGGCGTCTGCTTCCACCCGAATCGCGCTCCATCGTTCTCAACGCTTTTCGCCATTTCGCTGGGACCCGTTACGAACTCTTCGCCGTCTGCGTGATGCCAGATCATGTACATGCGCTGATGCAACCGGGAGTGAAAGATCGGAATGAAAAAGAAGATCCGATTTTCTGGTCGCTCGCGGAATTGATGCATTCGATCAAATCATTCAGCGCAAATGAAATTAATAAAGTTGAACAGACGAAAGGGACGCAGGTTTGGGAGGAAGAATATCACGATCGATTGATGCGATCGGATGGCGAAACGGAGGAAAAGTTCCGGTATATAAGCCAGAACGCGTGGAAAGATGTGGCGGACCAGAATGAAGATTATGAGTGGCTTTGGAGTTGGGAAGATGCCGCCCGGCAGGATGCCGGCCAGAGCGGGCTGGAAGCCCGCGCTCCCGTTTCCGCGCGCGAGAAGAGCGCTGCGGAATCTTCCGCGTCGAATCTCTCAGAGTCGCGAGTGATTTCCGCCGCATTCGCTTTCCGGTTGTATGATGAGCAGGGATTCCCCCTCGATCTCACGGAATTGATGGCGCGGGAGCGTGGGTTCACCATCGACAAAGAAGGTTTTGAGGGATTGATGGAACAGCAGCGTTCGCGCGCGCGGCAGTCGCAGAAGAAAACAGCGATCGAGGTCTCGCAGATCAGCGCGAAAGCGCCGACGCATTTTCTCGGTTATGAGCACGAACACACGGGCGCGGATGTGCAGGAGATCGTTTCGGCGAAGGAGGGATCGGTTGTTATTCTGAACAACTCCGTCTGTTATGCTGAAATGGGCGGACAGGTTGGCGATACCGGCGAACTCGCGCGCGACGGAGCGGCTTGGCGCGTGACGAACACGCAAAAATCAGGCGGCGCGTGGCTGCATTTCATTGATGGGGTCAATGCACCAGCTGTCGGCGAACACGTGACGGTGCGATACGACATGCCGCGGCGCCGCGCGATCGAGCGGCATCACACGGTGACCCATCTCTTGCATTGGGCGTTGCACGAGATCGTGTCGCGCGAGGCGGTACAGAAGGGGAGCTACGTGGGGCCGGAGAAGTTAACCTTCGATTTCTCGAGCGCGGCGCTCACGTATGAACAGGTCCGCGAAGTGGAGAAACTCGTAAACGAGCGGATCGCGGAGAACGAAAGCGTGTCGTGGACTGAAATTCCTTATGCGGAGGCGAAGAAGCGCTCTGACATCCAGCAGTTCTTCGGCGACAAATATGGCGACGCGGTGCGCGTAGTACAGATCGGCGGCGACCCTCGCGCGCTCAACGGCTACTCGATGGAACTGTGCGGCGGCACGCATGTGCGCGGCACGGGCGAGATCGGCTGGTTCAGAATCGTGAGCGAGTCGGCGATCGCGGCTGGCGTTCGGCGAATCGAAGCCGTCGCAGGCGATGAAGTGCTGAAATGGGCTGAGCAGGAAGCGGCGCGACAGCAGGAGAAGTTTGATATGTTGTCGCGGAAGAAATCTGGCATTGCCCGGCTGCCAGATTTCGTGAACAACGAGAGCGCGTCGGCTGCAGTCGAGTCAATCGAAGCGCGCGCTGCGCATCTGAAGCAACTGGATGCGAAAGTTCACGAGTGGGAGAAGCAACAAGGAAAGGCAGCAGAAGCGGAGCTGCGCAGTCGCGCCACGACGATTGCCAATCAGCTGGTGGAGGCACATTCGGGGACAAGCTCGTGCATCACGGAAATCCCGGACG
>JACCXL010000059.1 GCA_013697015.1 Chthoniobacterales bacterium
CGCTGAGATCGTGCTCGCGCGCGGCTAAAGCTGCGAGATCACGCTCGGTCAGACGCCTGCCAAGGCGTTACTTGCGGAGGTCTATTACAGATTTAAGTTCTGCCCCGCTCGTTTGCCTCGTGGTGTAATGGTAGCACGAGAGATTCTGGATCTCTTTGTCAAGGTTCGAGTCCTTGCGAGGCAGCCACACGCTTCGATCGCGAGGGCGTCGCTACTGCTCGTTCTGATCGGGCCGTCGCTTCTTGCGGAAGAAAGTTTGTAGAAGTGACCCGCATTCATTTGCGAGAACGCCGGCAGTCACCGCGCAACGATGATTAAGCGCGGGGTTCTGCAAGAGGTTTATCATTCCGCCGGCCGCGCCGCTGCGATCATCGGCACAGCCAAAAATGACACGACGCATTCGGACATGGACGAGCGCGCCCGCACACATCGCGCAGGGTTCCTTCGTCACAAAGAGATCGCAGTCGCCCAGTCGCCAGTCCCCCACGGCCGCTTCCGCCTGGGTAATCGCGAGCATCTCGGCGTGCGCAGTCGCGTCGGTTAGTAGTTCCACCTGGTTGTAGGCTCGCGCGATGATCTGCCCCGCCCGCACCACGACGGCGCCTATTGGTACTTCATCGAGCTCAAAAGCTTTCGTCGCGAGTCGCAGGGCTTCGCGCATAAAGTAGGTGTCGCTTT
Organism: Chthoniobacterales bacterium; assembly: GCA_013697015.1. Classification (GTDB taxonomy): domain Bacteria; phylum Verrucomicrobiota; class Verrucomicrobiia; order Chthoniobacterales; family UBA10450; genus JACCXL01. The sequence goes on from JACCXL010000059.1 coordinate 679, forward strand.
CGAGGTCGATAATCGGATCCACGGCGGACGAAACTAGCGAGCCTTGCCCTGTTGCCCAAGCGGAAGATTGCTGGCCGCAGGCTGACGGTGCCATTCTTCGCATTCGGACAATTGCCTTTACAGAGCGGCCCGCGCTTCGGCAGATTGGCATTCGTGCGAAGCGCTCTCGTCTGCCTGTTTTTCTTGATCACGATAATTCATGCCTTCACGCAGGATCAGGAAAACAAGCTGATGAATCGGCTGCTCAAGCCTGATATGTCGCTGGGAAACAGCGCACAAAACAAGGCTTTTTTGGCAAACGGTGCAACTGTGGATACGAAGGCTTCTGTCCGTCAATTCCAGGGCGCGCGATAATCCGCCACGAGAACTTTTCCGGATCAGCGCCCCTATTCCCCTAACGAGTTTGCCGTTCGGCACTTTCGTGCTGGTCGCGCCCTTGCGGATCTTTCGACGCGCGGCACCGTCGAACAGACAAAGTTCTCTTTCGCGACCACCAGCGCCGCCAGCGTTCGCCCCGCGGGGGACGCAACCAAAGCTGTGGCCACGACCGAATACGCAGGCCAGCGCCCTTTTTTGGGACGCGGCAAGAGTCAAAAGGCTCTTCACGCCCACGACACTCCTTTAACGATCGAGCAGGTGCGGGAACTACTGAATAAAAATAAGTAGCGCGCCGTCCGGTGCACCTCTTTCCCGAAGGCTCATGCAACCGGACGAAAGCCTCGATCTTCTGCAACGCGGGACGGCACAGCTCATCAGCGAGAGGGAGCTGCTTGAGAAACTTCGGCGCGGCCGGCCGCTCCGGGTAAAACTCGGGGTCGATCCGACAAGTTCCGACATTCACCTCGGGCACACGCTGGCGCTGCGAAAGCTCCGCCAGTTTCAGGATCTGGGGCATGAGGCAATCCTCATTATCGGCGATTTCACCGCGATGATTGGTGATCCGAGCGGACAATCCGCGACGCGGCCGCAGTTGACACACTTTGAGGTGCTGCAGAATGCCCAAACCTATCGGACGCAAGCCCTCAAGATTCTCGATGCGGCGCGGACCAGGGTCGTCTTCAATGGCGATTGGTTCTCGAAGATGGCTTTCGCCGAGATCATGCATCTCAATAGCCGGGTGACGCTGCAACAGATGTTACAACGAGAAGATTTTCGGAACCGGATCGACACTCAACAACCGATCCGTGCGCACGAGATTCAATATCCAATCATGCAAGGCTGGGATTCAGTCATGGTCGAAGCAGATGTGGAACTGGGAGGGACCGATCAACTTTTCAATATCCTGATTGGGCGCGACCTGCAGCGGGAAGAAGGCCAGGAACAGCAGGTCGTGATGTTGCTGCCGATCCTGGAAGGGCTCGACGGCACGAAGAAGATGAGCAAAAGCCTCGGAAACTACATTGGCGTGAACGATGCGCCTGTCGAAATGCTCGGGAAACTCATGAGCATCTCGGATGGGTTGATGGCGCGCTATTATCCGCTCCTGCTCGGTCGCGAGCTCGATCCTGCGCTGCATCCTCTCGAGGCCAAGAAGCAGCTCGCCAGCGAAATCGTCGAGACTTATCATTCGCGCGAAGCGGCGCAAAACGCGCTCGGAGACTGGATTTCCAGATTTAGTGAGAAACGGCTTGGGGCTGCCGACTTGCCTTCATTTCGAGCGCGCTCCGCCGACCTCATTTCCATCATCGTAACGGTTTACGCGGAAGTGTTCCATACCGCGAAATCGCGCACCGAGGCGCGTCGCCTGATCGAGCAGGGCAGCGTTCAGCTAAATGGCGCAAAGATGCGCGATCCCAAAGCACATCTCGACCTCCAACGGAACGAAATCCTGCGTCTCGATAAGACGCGGGCCGTCCGGATCGCCTAGGCGATTGAGTCGGTAGCAAAAGAGCACGAGGCGCGTGCCTCGTGCTCTTCCATAGAGCGGTTGGTACTAGGCTGTGGCTGGCTCGAACATTGCGAGGACCGGTGTCCGCTCCACCACGGGAGCCGCGATTGCTTCGAAGTGCGCGCGAATACTGCGGAGTTCCGAAGTGACGAACGCGTCCACAAAATGGAAACGGCGATCCAGCCAGGCGAAAATCTTGTTTTTGATCTCGTAATGCACCGCCAATGTCACTTCGGTGCAGGTCGGGCGAATCTCAGCGAAATCAATCAAGCCCATCAGCTCTAAATTCCCGCCCACGGATTCAAATGCGTTTTGGTTCGGCGTGTCACTGTCAACCGAAAGAAGGACTGTCCGCGCTTCGAAACCGAGTGGTCCGCGGAAGCTGAAATCCACCGTTTTCGAAGAGGTCACCGTGGCTTTCGTAACCATCACGAAATGCCGGCGATAGGATTGAATGCTGGCTAAGCGAGATTTGCACTCCGCCAGCGACTGACTCATGTGAAGGGTTTTTTGTAGAAGCATAATAATGAAGGTTGTGCCAGAGATTCGAGCAATGCCGGTGCCACTGCATTCTCACGAGGGAAGGAGCTTCGGAACAGCCAAATCAGTGTATAGAACTAATACACTTGTGTTCTTGGGACTGACACGGTCGTGTTCGGTTCCCGGGCATACAGCGGTCGCCAATCAGCGGGAATTTCCGCCGATTTCCGCTGACCTGCGTGAGGAGCGGCACCTCGACTGTCCGGCACAGAATATCTCTGTTCGTTGTCGTGGCGGTGTCGGCGGCCATGCCTAGCTCGTTCAAGACAATTCGGCACACCTAGCGCCGTGTGATTCGATGCTGCGCACGGTCAGAGCGGTATGATTCAGAACTCCCAGCCGGTTTCCGGCGACGACGACCACTGGCAAATTAACGCACAAGCGAGATCGCTGACAAAATAATCCGCCCGGATCGGCACCAACCAGCCGCCCACACGTTCTACCGCTACGCAATCAAATCGGCGTGTTAGATCGGCATAACCATCGAGGATCGCGTTCAGGTCGACAATAGTGCCTTCGATCAGGGGTCGCGGCGAATGGTGCCACCGGTGTCTTCAGCCAAACCGGGTTGAGTTCATCGATCGTTAGTCCCTCGCTGCTCGCTGCCAGCAGCCGTTCGGCATCGCTGCGATCTCCACAACAGATCGGTTTCATTCCAGCACACCGCAAACCAGCCTCGCGCCCGAGTCGCAGCAGCTGAATCGCGCAAAATGTTTTGCCGACGCCGGTATCCGTGCCGGTAAGGAAGAAGCTCACGCTTGGCGGAACGCTCCGTCAGGCTGCGGCAGCGCGCAGTGTTTCGAGTGTCTCTGCCATGGAGCGAAAAATCGTGGCGCCGTCGCCGCTCCCCAGACGCGTGTCGCAGGCACGATCCGGATGCGGCATGAGGCCGAAAACGTTCCCTTCGCGGTTGCAGATGCCCGCAATATTCTCGACCGACCCATTTGGGTTGGCCGATGAGACGATTTTCCCATGCGCATCCGCGTAGCGCAGGATCACCTGTTGATGACCGTTGAGATCCCGCAGTGTTTCCTCATCCGCGAAGTAGCAGCCTTCGCCATGCGCCACAGGAATGCGCAGGAGGGATCCTGTAGCGCAGCCACGCGTGAACGCCGAAGCGGCAACCTCCACGCGCACCGTGACCATTTCGCAAACAAAACGCAACGAGCGATTGCGGACCAAAGCGCCTGGCAGTAGGCCAGCTTCACACAAAATCTGAAAACCGTTGCAAATGCCGATGACCAATTTCCCGGCCGCTGCTTCCTTGATCACGGCGCTCATTATCGGCGAGAACCGCGCGATCGCACCGCAGCGCAAATAGTCGCCGTAGGAGAAACCACCAGGCAGAATGATAGCGTCGTACTCGCTGAGCGAATCCTCTTGATGCCAGACGTATTCGGCCTTCAGACCCGCGAGCGAATTCACCGCGCCCACGCAATCCTGATCGCAATTTGAACCTGGAAATTGAACAACTGCGAACTTCACAGTTCTATGAGCGAACGCCAGTTCTGCGCTCCGCGTGATAATCGTTCACAACGAGACAGGCGTGAATAACGCCAGGTATCCATCCCAACGCGGTCAGCAAGAGACTGAGGAAGAAGCTCCCCAGCCGGCCTGTCATCAACACCGCGAGAGGAGGAAGAACAATGCAAAAAAAGTAGCGCAGTGCCTTCATAAATTGGTCGGCTGAATTTCGTAGTCCTCGATGACGGGATTGGAGAGGAGATCCCGGCATAAACCATGCAGACGTGATTCAACATCGGCGCTCCCTGCACCGACTTCGATCTCGAGATATTTTCCGATCCGCACACTCTCCACCTCGGGCATGCCGAGATGCTGCATGGCATCGCGCACGGCCGCACCTTGGGGGTCGAGCACCGCCGCTTTTGGCGTGACGAGAACTTTCACCTTCATCGGCTAATATTGACGCAACTGGATTGTCAACAAGTTGGAATAAATCAGCAGGTCGCACCTTGTCTTCGCGTTAGCTTTTTCGTTACGATGGGCCACGTGAAACGATCGCTGGGATTGCTCCTTATTTCGGGTCTGACGTTGCTCTCGATCCGTGAAGTCCACGCGCGGCCTGTTGCCCTGGTCGGCGGACGCCTGATCGACGGCTTTGGCGGACCGCCGCTCGCTAACAGCGTCATCCTCATAGACGGCGAGAGAATCGCCGCGATCGGCACGGTCGGATCGATGACCATTCCGCCAGATGCGGAGGTTATTTCCACCGAAGGAATGTCGGTCCTCCCGGGCCTCTGGGATTGTCATGTGCACACGATGCTGCTCGGCCACAGCGATTACGAGCATTGGGACAAGACTTATCCGAGCCGCTTGGGGTCCGAGATCATGCCCGCCGCCGCGCACCAATTGCTGATGGCGGGCGTGACCAGCGCCCGCGATCTCGGGGCTCCATTGAAGGAGAGCATCGAAGTGCGTGACCGAATCAACCGCGGAGAGATTCCTGGGCCGACGCTCTACGTCGCCGGTCCGTTCATCCAGCACGAGCCGTATCCAGGAACGGAGGCGTTCCGCTGGGGCGTGAAAGGGGCGAGCGACGCACGCGCCAAGGTGAAGCAGCTGGCCGATGCCGGCGTCAACATTATCAAACTCATCGATCAGGACCAAATGACGATGGACGAAGTGCAGGCTGTCGTCACGGAAGCGCATGCTCATAAATTGCCGGTCGTGGCGCACGCGCACCGGCCGGATGAAATTCGCAGAGGGCTGGCCGCCGGCGTGGACGATTTTGAACACACCGGACTTTCGACGGCGCCGGAATTTCCCCCAGACATTCGGTCTGCGATCGCGGAGCGCACCGCGAAGATGAGTCTAGGCCCGTTCTTTTGGTGTCCGACGATCGAAGGGTTCCTTAATTATGATGACCTCATCAGAAATCCGGAGCAGCTCGACGATCCTGCGTGGGAACTCGACGTCCCCAAGGACATTGTCGCCGATATTAAACAATCCATTCGGCATGCCGGGCAGCTCAGCTATTACCAGATCACACCGCTACGGAGTGTGACCGTCAAAAACAAATTCCGGCAGCTCCAGGAAAGCGGAGTCGTTATGTTGATCGGAACCGACAGCGGAATTCCGATGAAGTTCCACAGCGGCTCTACCTGGCGTGAACTGGACGCCTGGGTGAATAAGCTGGGAGTCGATCCGATGATTACCATCCGCGCCGCAACTTACTGGCCGGCGGTGCAGATGAAGGTCGAGAAAGATTATGGCTCCATCAGCGAGGGCAAGTTCGCCGATATAATTGCCGTGAAAGGAGATATTCTACGTTACATCGATCTCCTGCAGCGGGTCGATCTGGTTATAAAGCACGGACACCGCTACAAGTAGCGATTCGTCACGCAGAGGGCGTCTCCCTCCGCACCTGACGCGCGACTTTGTCATCACGCAGTCCCAGAA
>JACCXL010000060.1 GCA_013697015.1 Chthoniobacterales bacterium
GCGACATCACTACGACGTGGAAAATCACCGACAAACTTACGTCCATCACCGATCTCAACTATGCTTTGGACGAGGCAGGCGACGCGAAAGCGTACGGCGTCACGCAGTATTTCACTTACTCGATTAACAGCTGGCTGACGGTCGGCGTGCGCGGCGAGATTTTCCGCGACGAGAAGGGCTTCTATGTCGTCTCATACGCCGACAACCAGGATCCGATGCGCGCTTTGCGCGGCGACCCGACGACCGATCCGCGGACCGTGGGCGGCGGAAAGACAACTTACGGAGCGATCACGGCCGGCGTTAATATCAAGCCTCCTATGCCGAAGCCGATCAGCACTCTGACGATTCGGTCGGAAGTCCGCTATGATCGCGCGCTGACGGATACTCGCCCATTTGATGATTCCAGCGATCGCGACCAGTTCACCGTAGGAATCGACGCGATCCTCAGTTTTTGATCTGCCGGGACGGATGATCAGGTAAGCTGGCCTGGCCATGATCGACGAAGGCCAATCGAACCCGAACGCCGGCGAAGCCCTTTTCTGCGCTCCGTGCGCTGCCTTTCGTAAGCAGACATTTTGGAAAGGGAATAGTCCTCACTTTGGTGTCTGCGGAACTAAATTTGAACGTTAGCGCTTTTCGGACGACAGATAGACATAGTGCTCCGACGAAGATCAGGTTTAGGGAAGATCGCGCTAACGGCGTTGCTTCTCGTTGCATGGTTTGGTTTGTCGAATCACTGCGTCCTCGGAGCGGCCTACACGAACACCGCACCCGCTGCTACGAGTTGTCCGATGCACATGAAAGCCGGCGCGGGCGCTCCGGCAAAGCAGAAGGACACGAGCGGAGACGTGCCGTGCTGTAAAATCCTCCGGGCGGTGACAACCGCAAAAATCGCTGCGGAAGGGAATACGCTAGATTTTGTTCTGAACGAATACCTCTCGGGCACCACGCTTCGCCAGGTTTCTCAACCTTCCAGTCCGCTTCTTTTGTCGGACACTGGACCACCGGGCGCGCTCTCGTTTTCTGAATCAGTCCTGCAGCGGAGCATTCTTGCTCACGCTCCTCCAGTCTTCCTGAGCTAGCGATCTCACCTGCGCACCGCAGGTTTCGCGGTCGTTGGCTAAATACCTCCCTTCGGCGCCTGTCGCGCCGCGGGGTGTTCGCGACTTTGATGCGCGCGCATGCGCCCTCTCAACCCAAACTAAAAACTCACAAAGAAAGCTGAAATTATGAAACAACTCGCACTCAAAACACTCGCCGTGCTGGCGATAAGCCTGCCGTTTGTCCTTGGTGCGCCGGCAAGCCAGGCCGCGAATTTGGCGGATAAAGACAAGCAATTCCTCTCCGCATACGAGAAGACGCATGCGGCTCTGGCCGCGGACGATCTCAACGGAGCGAAAGCATCAGCGCCCGCACTCGGAGACGCGGGTGCTGACCTGGCGAAAAGCACCTCGCTCAGGGACGCGCGCGTTGCCTTCGAGAGGCTCAGTGCGCGAGCGAAGCAGCTCGCCGCTGGTCAATCCGACTACCACGTTTTCCATTGCCCGATGTTGAAGAAGGATTGGGTGCAAACCTCGACCACCGTTTCCAATCCTTACGGTGGAAAGGAAATGGTGGGGTGCGGCGAAATTCAGAAGTAAGCAAGCAGCAAAAACAACAAATCGACAGCAACAAACAAAATGAAAAAACAAAACACCATCATGACACTCGTAGCCGCGGCCTTGTTCGCGGTTTATCCTGCAATCGCCCATGAGGGGCATCACGACGGGGATAAAGAGGACCTAGCTGGCGGCGATACCAGGAAGGTCAGCGGAGAGGTGATCGACATGGCCTGTTACATCGATCATGGCGCCACTGGCGAGAAGCACGCCGATTGCGCGAAGAAGTGCATCACGAGCGGACTGCCTGTCGGGCTGAAAGCCGATGACGGTAAAACCTACCTGCTGATTGGCGAACACAAGCCACTCAACAACGAGCTGGCGCAGTATGCGGCGAAGAAAATCACCGTCGAAGGAAAAGTCACTTCCCGCGACGGCGTTAACATGATCGAGAACGCAGTCGTGCAGAAATGATTGCACACAAACTCGCGCTCTCAGTGGCGGCCGCAGCCTTCGCGCTCCTGCCGGTAGGAAACGCGGTCGCGCATGAAGGTCACTCCGGGAGTGATCCGATGACGGAGAGCTTAAAGCCGCTCAAAGGTAAAGAGTTCGGAGTCATGTTCCTCAAGCAGATGATCCATCACCACCAAATGGCGGTAGAGATGGGCGAACTTGCGACCAAGAACACGAAGCGCGCCGAGCTCAACCAGCTGGGCAAACAGATCATCTCCGCGCAGAAAGCGGAGATCGAGAAGATGAGGGGTTGGCTGAAGAGCTGGCATGCCGAAACCGCTGCGATGGCTCAGATGCCCGGCATGGAAAAGATGATGCAGGAAATGGACACGATGAAAGCCGCCAAGGATGCGGACTTCGACAAGATGTTCCTCGAGCACATGACCCATCATCACCAGGGCGCCGTGGAGATGGCGAAGCTGGTCGATGGACGAAGCGATCGCGCCGAGCTGAAGCAACTGGCCGGCAACATCATCAAGGATCAAACCAAAGAAATTGAGCAGATGAAGAGCTGGGAAAAATCCTGGTTCGGTTCTGCTCATTGACTGGGAGGCGAAATGTCCCACGAGAAATACCAAAGTTGCATCGACGCGTGCCAGGCCTGCGCGACCGCTTGCGAGCATTGCGCGACCGAGTGCCTGCACGAGCAGGACGTGAGGATGATGGCGCGTTGCATCGAGCTCGACCGCGATTGCGCAGACCTCTGCGCGCTCGCGGCGCGACTCATGTCCCGCGGCAGTGAATTCGCGGCGCGCCTTTGTGCGCTCTGCGCGGAGAGCTGCGAGACCTGCGCACGCGAGTGCGCCCAGCACGACGCGCAGCATTGCAAAGACTGCGCCGCGGCCTGCCGCAAATGCGCTGATGAATGCCGAAACATGGCCGGCTAAATCGAAACGAGTGCTGCCGTGGTTCGCGCGGCAGCACTCAAGCTTGAGCGGAAAAAATGAACAGTAACATCATCTGGCAGCACTTAAGCGATCCGGAATACCTGCACGTCTTGTTGAACCCGCTGCCGGTCTACGGACTCTTGATGGGAGTGCTCGGCCTCATAATCGCCTTGATTTCGCGTAGCCGGGCGGCACGCCTGGCGGCGCTGGCGATCGTCTTCGTGACCGCGATTTCGGCGTGGCCGGTTTATCACTACGGACAGGCTGGCTACGATCGGGTGCTCTCGATGTCCGATGATGAGGGGGGCAAGTGGCTTGAGGAGCACATGCGCCGCGCGGAGAAATTGATCCCCATTTTCTACGTCGTCGCCGCGCTCGCCGCCGTGACGGCGGCGGCTGAATGGAAAGTCCGTCGAGCCGCTGTTCCGCTCGCCATTGTTACGGCGTTTCTAGCCAGCGTAAATCTGGGCGTTGGTGGCTACATCGGCTACGCCGGTGGACACGTACGCCATCGCGAATTTCGCTTCGAGTCCGCGCCGGGTCCGGAGGGCAGAGCATCATCATCACGACGGAAAGGAAGGCGCAGACGCTCACGACGGGGCGCACGACGAACACGCAGGAGGCGCACAGGCCAAGCCGATGGATCATGGCG
>JACCXL010000067.1 GCA_013697015.1 Chthoniobacterales bacterium
GATGTACTCACCTTCGGCGTCGCTTGTGACCTCCGTCCCGGTCACGAAGTAAGGCTCGCGTTCCGTGCGCATATTAACGGCGCGGATCTGTTTGGTATCGAGATTGTAAACGGCCTTCTCTCCCACAAAGAGGCTGATCTGACGATAGATGCGAACGTTGCCTTCAACGTAGATGTCGTGGGTTTTTGTATCGTAACGCGCTGAGTCCCCGTAGATGTCCGTATCGCCGACGTGGATCGCGACGTTGTCATGCGCGGTGGCGATGCCGTTCTCGTAATTCGTGTCGCCCGATGCCGTAATTTCGACTGGCAGATTCGCGAGTTTCGAATCCTCCGCGCGCGCATTTCCCCGAGCGATGGCGGCGCAGAGAAGCAGCAGGATCAGCGTACGCATCGCGGATGCCGAAGGTACCAGGCACGACCAATGTTGCAAAGCGAAAAGCCGGTTCGCCGGAGGAAGATAAGCTCTCATTTCGCGAGCGATAACACCAACCCTGCGATCTGCTGGTTCATGCCACAAGCGCACACCAGTGACCTTCGGAACGGGGGGCGCTGATCAGGGGTTGCTGCAAGTTGCGCGCCACTATATTCCGGCGCGTGCAGGTTGCCGGGAATCTGATTTCTGTACAGTCCGAGCGCGGCGCAGATTACCTGCCAGAGACTGCCGGCGCCGACGCTGTCACCGAGCGCTCCCTTAACCGCGTAAATCGCCGCGCTCGGGTAATATCGCTCGATCGCCGTCCGCTCGGCTGCGTCGATGAAGGTGCCGTTCGCGGAAACGCTAATAAAATCGACGGTGTAACGCGAGAGGCGGCCCATCACTTCCGAGACACCCGCCGCCGCATCGTGTTGTGCAGGAAAATTCAGCCCGGGATGAACCGCATCCAGTTGCACGTCGCCACGTCGGCCGACGACGATGGCTCCGGCGCCTTCGCTGAGAACCGTGCCGCGTGGTCTGTCCGCGAAAAGTTCGATGGGCGGCCTCTGGCGCAGCAGCCGCCACCTGCGATATGCGTCACAGAGGAGCCAATCCGCCTCTTCGGCACCAACGACAAGACACTGATCGAGCGATTCATCGTGCATGAGATCCTCGGCCATTTTGATTGCCAGCAGGCCGACGGCGCCATCCCCCACCACCGTGTAGCTTGTGCCCGTGATCCCAAGAATCGCCGCCAGATGACTGGCTGGTGCGTTGAAAACGGTTTCGGGAAAGAGAAGTGGACTCGCGGCCTGTGCGCCGGTTTCCACGATCTCGTGATAGAAGCGTTTTGTGTAAACTACCCCGCCGTTTGAGATTGCGAAGATGAGCGCTGTGCGGTGGGCGACTACTTCATTCATTTCGATTCCGGCGTTCCGTAGCGCGGCCAGGCCAGCGACGGCCGCGAACCGTGAGATGGCGCTGGAACGACGCAAGCGCGGATGCGGCGGCAGAGAAGCAGTCGCGTCAGCGGCAGCCAGATAGGCCGCGTAAACATGATCACCCAGTGGGCTCGAGAGATCACGAGCGACCGCTTCCTCCCCGGCGCACAACCGATCCCAAACGGAATCGATCTGGCTTCCCAACGGTGTAACCCATCCGAGACCGGCGATCCGCAGGCTCATTCCGGTGACGCTTGCAGGATGACGGAAGCGTTCGTGCCTCCGAACCCGAACGAATTCGATAAAACTGTGCGGACCGAGGCGGGACGCGATTCGTTGGCGACAATCTCCAGCCCAAGATTCGGATCGCCGTTTTCGAAGTTGATGTTCGGCGGAAGAATCTGCTCACGCAGCGCCAGAATGCTAATGACGGCCTCGATTGCGCCGGCAGCTCCGAGAGAGTGCCCCATCATTCCTTTCGTCGAGCTGACCGGAACCGCTCCAAAGAGCTCAGAAATGGCTTTGCCTTCGGCCGCGTCATTGAATGGTGTCGCGGTGCCGTGCGCGTTTATGTAATCCACCGCCCTGGCCTGAAGGTCGGCGCTGTCGAGTGCGCTCTGCATGGCATCAAGCGGTCCGACGCCTGTTGGGTTCGGCTGCGTCAGGTGATGGTTGTCGGTTGAAATGCCGTAGCCTACGACCTCAGCGAGGATCTGCGCCCCACGAGCTCGCGCTTGTTCGAAGTTTTCCAGCGCCAAAACCGCGGCCCCCTCGCCCAGGACCAAGCCGGTCCGAGCGCGATCGAAAGGACGGCAACGATCCGGCGTCGAGGCCTGTAGCGAGTCAAATCCGACAAAGACGAGTTCCGAGATGGCGTCGTACCCTCCAGTGAGGACTCGCTGATACCGGCCGGAGCGAATGCAATGGAAGGCGTGGCCGATAGCATTGGTGCCGGACGCGCAGGCGTTCGCAATCACCTGGCAGGGCGCGGAAATGCCGCAGGCTTCCTGTGCGTCGATCAATGGTTTCTGCGGCGGATAATTCGCGATCAGCGACGGCGCGTGGTGCAGTGTCCCGCCCGATTGGAGCGAGCGGTAATACTGTTCACCGAAGGTCATGCCGCCGCTGGTCGTGCCGAAAACGCTCAGTTCCGGTTGGAACTCGCCGGAAATAGCGAACGCTTCACGCATTGCAGCGATCGTCATTTGCGCTGCGCGATGGAGGCGCTTCGCTCTCGGCCCGGCGCGTGTGAGAGCGGCGAGGCGCTCATCGGGAATCTGACCTGCGGTTTTGCAGCGGCAGCGCGTCACGTCAAAACGAGTCACCGGCGAGATGCAATCGCGCGCCGTTTTCAGGGCTTGGAGTGTCTCGGTTAATCCGAAGCCGAGCGGACTGACCACACCGGCTCCGACGACCGCGACCCGTGTTCCTTTTTTACCCTTCATATTGGCGACCGACGCAGGCATTTTGAGATGGGATGTGAGCCACTGAAATCCATTTGCTTTCGCCGGAGAAACCCCTTACTAATCACGCCGAAGGAGAACGGAAGCTCGGGAAGTTGGTGGATTGTCAGTTGAGTTTATTCAGTGGCGATTTGAAATCCGATTAGCGGGAACAGTGACCGGGCGGCGTTTTCCAGAGTAAACTCAGATGGCAACCAAATTATACGTAGGAAATCTTTCCTTCAACACGACCGAAACAGATCTGCAGGATCTTTTCGCGCAAGCGGGCCCAGTGCAAGAGGTCACGCTGATGCAGGATAAATTCACCGGTAAATCGCGTGGCTTCGCTTTTGTGACCATGACCTCCGAGGCCGATGCGCAGAAAGCGATCCAGGAATTTAATGGCAAGACTGTTGAAGGTCGGCCGTTGACTGTCAACGAGGCTCGCCCGCGTGAAGCACGTCCGCCCGGGGGCGGTGGTGGTGGCCGTGGTGGATATGGCGGCGGGGGCGGTGGATACGGCGGCGGCGGTGGTGGATACGGCGGTGGCGGCAGTGGAGGCGGCTACGGCGGTAGCGGTGGCGGAGGCCGTCGCGACGGTGGTGGCGGGCAACGTCGTGGTCGGTAACCAACATTTAATTTCACAAAAAGCGCCTGGCGAAAG
>JACCXL010000069.1 GCA_013697015.1 Chthoniobacterales bacterium
CCGCTCGGATTTCGGCCGCAGCTTCTGGTAGTGCTGCCGGTAAACTTCCGGGTCGAGCTTAAACTTGGAGCGGAGCTTCGTGATTAGCTGCGAGTCGGCGTGGAAGATGAAGTTCACAAAGTGGCCGGCTTCCAATTCTCCCGCCTGGTAGGAAAACTGCCGCTTGTCCATCTTCTGCACCTGCTCGATTTCAGCGCCTTCCTTCTGGAATTCGGATTCCAGGCGGTCCACGACATCCTTCACAGTATCTTCCCGGCCCTGCGTGTTAAGGACGAGCAACGCTTCGTAACGATTCTTCATAATTCTGCGGCTTGGTTGAATTTGTTCATCGCGGAAAGTACGCCGTTGTCAACGGCACATTTGGCCGCTTCCGCGGCGCGAGCCACGGCTTTTTCCACCATTGGTCGCTCTTCTTCGAAGAAACGGCCGAGGACGTGATCGATCGCGCCTTCCGCTGGCGCTGATCCAATTCCAACTCGGAGCCGCGGCACTGCATCCGTCCCAAAATGCATCAGGACAGACTCGATCCCGTTGTGCCCGCCGGAGCTCCCATCGGGCCGGATGCGCAGCCTTCCCAGAGGCAGCGCCAGATCGTCGCAAACCACCAGGATTTCTGCCGGCGCGATTTTGTAGAACTGCGCAACGACGGAGAGCGCCTCGCCGCTCCGGTTCATGTATGTCCACGGTTTCACGAAGAGGATGTCGCTCGCCTTTGCCCAGACCGCGCCCCACTTCGTCGCATGTTCCCAGCGCGCGTCCGCCTGCGAGACAAGCCGATCCAGCACGGCAAAACCGACGTTGTGACGGGTGCGCTCGTACTCCGCCCCGGGATTGCCGAGGCCGGCCACGAGCCGAAGGGACGGCGCTTTCGACTGCAAAGCTGCCTAACGAATCGAGAAAGAGACCGAGATCACTTCTTCGCTTCTTTGTCCTTCGTGCCGCCCGCTGCAGCAGCCTCAGGCTCGTCCGTCTTCTTCTCCTTGATAACTTCTGGCGCGCTCGGCGCTTCCGCCGCCACCACCGGCTCTTCCTCCACCGTCGGAGCCATAACTGAGAAAGCGGTCAGGTCCGGCTGGATCTTCGTCGTCACGCCTTCAGGCAGCTGGATGTCGCGCACGTGAATGGCGTCGCCGATATTGAGCGCGGATACATCCACCGTGAGTACGTCCGGCAGATCGCGCGGCAGACATTCGATCGAGAGTGAGCGCAAGCTTTGTTCAAGCAAGCCGCTGAAATTCTTGACTCCATTCGCGGTGCCGGTTGCTTCCAGCGGCACATCCGCGTCGATCATTTCGTCCATCGACACGGCATGGAAATCAACATGCAGAACTTCGCCGCCGAGCGGCGCGTGCTGCACTTCCTGCACGAGCGCCATGCGGTTGGCGCTGTCACCCGCGATCTCGAGTTCCACCAAAATGTTCTCGCCCGCGGCGTGGCTCAGCATCGCGCTGATATCGCGCCGGGAAACCTGCAACGGCTCCGGCTTATCCCGGGCGCCGTAAATGATCGCCGGCACGATCCCGCGCGCCTTGAGCTTCCGCACTGCGGCACGCCCGGTCCCGGTTCGTCGTTCTGCTGTGAGTTTTACTTGTTTAGCCATGTTTCGTCGCGCCGTTATCTATCTTGAACAGCGACGAGACGGATTCGTCGTTGTGAATCCGCTTGATGCCTTCGCCGAGAAGCTCGGAGACGCAGAGCACGGTCGTTTTAAATCCATCCACCGTGCGCACCGGCGTGCTGTTAGTCGTAATTAATTCCTCGATCTCAGATTTTTGCAACCGCTGAATCGCAATGTCGACCAGAACCGCATGCGCAACGCCAGCGTAGATATCGCGCGCGCCATGCTTTTTTAGAATCGCGGCCGCGGACGTCAGGGTTCCCGCCGTCTCCGTCAGATCGTCAACCAGAAGCACATCGCAATCTGCCACATCACCGATGAGGTAGAGCGCTTCGGTCTCGGTCGCGCTTTTGCGTTGCTTCGCCACGATCGCGAGGCTGGCGCCGAGTGCCTGCGAGTAGGCCGATGCCATTTTCAGTCCGCCGACGTCGGGCGAGACGACGACGGTCTTGCGCGTTAACTTTGTCCGCAGATACTTGATCAAAACAGGCATGGAATAAAGGTGATCGACCGGAATGTCGAAAAACCCCTGCACCTGCTGCGCGTGCAGATCCATCGTCAGGATGCGGTTTACGCCCGCCGCCGCCAGAAGATTGGCGACTAATTTTGCCGTGATTGGAACACGCGGTTGATCTTTGCGATCCTGGCGGGCGTAGCCGAAAAACGGGATGACCGCCGTAATTCTGTCCGCGCTCGCCCGCCGGGCCGCATCCACCATAATGAGCAGTTCCATCAGATGCTCGTTGGTGGGGGGCGATGTCGGTTGAATGATGAAAACGTCGCGACCGCGAATATTCTCGTCGATCCTGACATACGTTTCTCCATCGGGAAATGAGCTAAGTGTGGCTGCGCCCAGTGGTGCGCCCACAAAATCGCAGATTCTCTGCGCCAGTTCGCGGTTCGCGGAGCCACTGAAGATTTTCAACTCGGGTTGCAGTGCGAACATAAGCGAGGGCCGCTAACTTAGGCGCGCTCCCGCGGCCTTGGCAATCGCGGAGTCGATTGCGCGACACCAATCGCAAACTTGCTAAACGAGGCGATGTCCGCGAAGAATTAGCTGCTGCCTATCATGAACGCCGAAGCCATCCGCGTCGAGCGCCCGACGACTGACTCACGACTTTTCGCGCACACGCGCTGGGACATCGTCCCGCTCTGCGCCGCTCTTTTTCATCTAGCTTACTTTTTCGGGATGTTCCTGCTCTGGCCGCACACGCCGCTCTGGATCATGCTAATCCTGGGCTTTGTCTACGCCTTGATGATTAACGCGAACATCAACGGCGTTTCGCACAACTTCATCCACAACCCATTCTTTCGCTCGGGGCTCCTGAATCGGCTCTTTGGCGTCGTCGAGTCCGTCGCGTGCTGTTTTTCGCAGACCTATTACGACGTAGTCCACATGCAGCATCACAAGGGGAATTCTGATCGTCCGGCTGAAAACGGAGAGACGATTGACTGGATTTCCATTTACCGGCACGGGCACGATGGTGAAGCGGAGAACCCGTGGAGCTATATCTTCCTCAGCTTCTTTCGCGATAATCCGGGCGCGATTGGGCGCGAACTGAAAAAGCGCGGGAAGGTCGAGCTTATCTGGGGGAACATCGAGCTCGCTGCGTTCGCGACCGTGCTCTTCGTCATGTTTGTGCTCAACTGGCGCTACATTATCTGTTTCTTCCTCCCGTTTTTTTACCTGGGCCATTGCTTCAGCTACTTGAACGGTTACTTCCGGCATTACGGCGCCGATCCCGAGAAACCAATCGCCTGGGGAGTGAGCAGCTACGGAAAAATCTATAACTGGCTGTTTTTCTACAACGGCTACCACGCTGAGCATCACTTTCGGCCCAAGGTGCATTGGACAAAGATGGAATCGTTTCACCAGCAGATCGCGGAAATGCAGAAGGCGGAAGGCGTGCGCGTTATCAATCATGCGCACATGCTCGGTTTCCTGGATCCGAATCTACCGCCGCGCGGGCCGGTTCCGCAGGGGACCCAAGCGCTCTCTTAGCCGCGGCCCGCCGCTTGGCGCTGCCGGAGGGCGCTCGTTTGAATCTTGTCGCTGCCTGCACAAACGGGTAGGCCCTTTGTGTGGCATCTCGTCTCCCAACCGGTCGCGCGGAGAACGGTCGCCGCCGTCAAACGCTACATCGGTTTAATTTCGCGTTTACCGCGACGGCGGTTCTCGTTTTCGCCCTCGCGCTGTGCGGCTGCCGGCGACGCGTAGCGTCTGAACGCACGCCAACTGATCTCACGCCTTCTGCGGTGCCCGTCACCACTCCCGAGCACACGCGATCCCCTGCTCCCGCTCCTTCGGCCGAAGCATCTTCCGCCTCGTCGCCCGCACAGGATGAAAGTCACAACAAGATCTACTTCGACCTCGCAGATGAGCTCGGTGTCGATACCAATCTCGTTCGCGTCCGCTTTGCCCGGGCCGCGCGTGACCTGAAGCGAGCTACCGGCGGGACAGCCTACGAACAGGCAATCAGCGCATACATCAGGGGAAACTTCGGCGAGGCCGAGCTGCTGGCACGGAAAGCTGCGGACGAAGCGATTAAGTCAGACCGTTCGAAGCCGAAGAACATTGTGCAGGCTCTCGAGTTCGCCGGGCTTGCTGCGCAAAAGCAATCGCAGCTCAGCCGCGCCTTGGAAGCTCTGCGCGCGGCGGAGAAGTTGCTCGACGCCATCCACAATCCGGAAGACGGCGCGGAAGTTCGTTTCGCCATCGGTAATTTACTCCTTCAGAAGGGCGAAAATGCGAACGCGGAGGTGGTCTTCCGGAGCGTGGGCGATGCACGAACACACGAATTCGGCGCCGAGCATCCTTATACGTTGCGGGCACGTCGTGCCGTGGTGACGGCGCTCCTGAAGCAAAAGAAATTCAGCGAGGCGCGAAGCATCATTAGCCCTCTCCTGCCACCTTCCCAAACGGCCTTCGGAAAGGAGGCGCCGGAGACGCTAAAAATGCGGACCTATCTGGCAGCCGCTCTGCGCGGCGAAGGCAGCTATCCCGAGGCCGAAATACAATATCGTGCGCTGCTTCCGTTGCAGGAAAAGGTATTGGGTCCAGCGAATCCCGACACCCTGGCAACTTGCG
>JACCXL010000084.1 GCA_013697015.1 Chthoniobacterales bacterium
GGGTAGTAGTGAGGATCGATCGCGGGGGCGAGTGCCTTCCAATTCATCGCCGCGGCTTGCACAAATTCCGTTCGAGGCGCATCGCGCGCGATACGCCGATCAAGCCGGCCGATCTCGAATCGGATGACGAGCAGGCAGGCCAGGAGAAGCAAGACCACCGCTCCATAGACGCCGGCCCCGATGAGCAAACGCCGCCGCCATTCCGCTTGCCTAACGAGTTCAACGCGCCGATGCCGCCACGCCTCCGGCAGCAGGTTCATTTGTGTATCCGTGGGCGGCGCTTCGACCGCGATGAGATCAACCTCGCGGGCCAGCAGACGCTGCGCAGTCTCGCGCAACGCGAAAAGACTTTCATCCAGCAGCACCACTGGGAATGACGTGCTGACGCCAGCCAATTCGGCGCTCAACACGAGATGTGGCAGATCCATCTCGAGCTGCTTCGGATCGCCACCCTCCAACGTCCGGGCGAAACTAACCGCGCCCTCTTCCCCGATCGCGCAAATGACGGAACCCTGCTCTGGAAAGATGAGAAACGCGTCCCCGTTGGGCGCGTGCGTCGCGCACCGCAGCGCTGCGTAAACGGTCACGCGACTCGGAAACAAGCCACGCGCAGAGAGCGGCGCGGCCAGTTCATTGAGCTTCTCGTTATGCACGGCGACCGCACTAACGACGCTCTCTTCGCCGATTTTTTCGATGACTTCGAAACCGGTGGTCACCTCTTCCGGCGCGTAAGGCAACGCCTTCTCCATCTGAATCCGCACCATCTCGGCGAAATCTCCCTCCGCGGCGGCGGGCAGGCGGAGCCGTTGCACGAGGACGGCGCTGATCGGGAGCGCCAGCACGAACTCATCGTTCGAGGTTAGAATCGGCGCGGCTTCCTCGAGAGAAGCGAATCCGCGGACCTCCCACGCACTGTTTTGCTCCATCCAGCGGACGAGGTTCCAGCCTCGGGCTGCTGGGATTATGAAAACCTTGCGCGCGGCAGAATCGATATCACAGCTCCTTCCAAGTGATGAGTTGCGGCACATTGCCAGCTTTGCGAATCACCATTTGGACCACGCGTGTCGTGTCGCCTGATTTGCCGACACTCACCACCCGCAGCACTTGATCCTTGAAGCCGATCAACCCGGAAAGCTGTTTAAACTGCTCTGGCGAAAAGCCAAGCGCAACTCGCACGTTCTCGATTGACTTGAAAGGGGCGTCGTCTTCCGTGCCGTCGATCCCATCCGGTCCGCGGCGCATCTGCAGAAACTGATCGACGCGTGGCTCGTTCATTCCCGGGATCGAGAGCAGCACTTCGCGGGACGCCCAGGTTATGTCGATCGGCCCAGTGCTATTCAGTGTGAAGTCGGCATCCCAATCCGCCGTGGCCACCCATTCGTTCCACCCGCGCACGCGTTTCAAGTCATCAATGCGGGTGAGAAGAGTGTTCGCGGGCTTGTAATCGCCGTCGGTCTCGGCGCCATTCAGACGCACGAGCGAATCCGGGTCCACCCAATCCAGCAAACAATCAATCATGTGATCGCGCTCGTTCAGATCGACCCCTTTGATCTCGAGATACTTTCTGAGAATCTCGAGCCGGGCCGGATTTTCGCCGGCGACGAGCCAGTTCAAATTCAGGCGTCCGCCTTCGCCGGTGATACGCGCTTCGTAGCTTTCGGTGGCGCTGAACTTTCCACGCAGGAGCGGCGAGCCCGCCTTCACCGCGGGATGCAAAGCCACTTCCGCGCCGGAACACGCCATCGCTTCGGCTTCCAACTGACGATTGGCCGAGCCCGAAAGCGTGATGCGAGAATTGATATCGAGCGACCATGAGATCACCATCGCGCTGAGCAAGAAGAGCGCCCAGAGTGCCAGCATGAGAGCCGCGCCGCGCCGCGCCAGTTGGGGGCGTCTCATCACAATGGAGTGCGCCCGAGCGCCACGATAGTTTCCCAAGGGACGGAACGGTCCGGCCGCCCGATGACAATCTTGATCAAACGCGGCAAAGTCACGGCATCGCTCCACCTATCGACCCAGCTATTTAGCCGTGGATCGAAGTACGTGATCCGCAAACTTCGCACGTCCGGCAACAGTGCGACCCAGCTTTCGTGCTCGGTCGCGCCCTGAGCGTCTGCCTTGGGCGTGCGGACGACTCCGAGATCCATCTGGTTGCTTTTCTCCGAGATGCGCCGCAAGCGGAGCCTAACGCGATAATCCCCGGCAGCGTAACGCGTAAGCAAGCCAGGCCCGGGGCCGCAGACCCAGGTGATTTCATCACGCGGACGATCGTTAAGTTTAAACGGCTCGCCCGTTAGAGCGCCCCCCCCGGCGGGAAGACTTTGCCACTGCGCCGTGAGCAAATTGATGAGACCGAGGTAGCGCGCATCGGCTTCGCTTTCCTGCGAGGAGATGCGAATGGCGGTCAGGTTCGTGGTCACGAAGCGATAGATCGCGAGCGACATCATGGCGAGAATTGCGACGGCCAGCGTGATCTCGAGCAACGTGAAGCCGCGGCGCCGTGTCGTGTTAACCGGCGCGGTAAACATAGAACTCGATCTTTTTCGATTGCGTGACGCCGCGTCGCGACCATTCCGCAGTGAGCGTCACTCGATTCAGGCCGCCGATTTCAAGATTTTTTTCGTCTGTTAATCCAGCGGCCGCGCTTCTCTGGATGAGCTTTACGAGTCCATAGCCAGTCTCGATTTTTACTTCGCGCACGGCATCCGGCACGCCAGGCGTCGCCTGCACCTCCGCCATGCGGTTGGCAAGAATCCTCCGGACGCGATCTTCCTCCGCGCTCAGAGAACTCGCGTTGATGCAGTTCTCGACCGCGCGTCCGAGCGT
>JACCXL010000088.1 GCA_013697015.1 Chthoniobacterales bacterium
GGCCATGACGCCGCAGACCTGCACCTTTTTGCCGAACGCGAGCAAATCCGGCAGCACGCCGAAATGCTGGCAGCACCAGGCACGACCGGTGGTCCCCATTCCGCATTGCACCTCATCGAAAATGAGGAGGATCTCGTTTTCATCGCAAATCTGACGCAACTTCTTCAGCCACTCACCGCGGAAATGATTGTCGCCGCCTTCACCCTGGATCGGCTCGATGATGATCGCCGCGATGTCGATGCCGCGCTCCGCAATAAACTGGCGAATTTCCCCCTCCGCCTTCTTCTCGCGCTCAACCACGTCAGTCTCGCGCGCGGCGGCGTCTAACGAAAAGTCGATGCTCGGATTGGAAACACGCGGCCAGTTAAATTTCGCGAACAGGTCCGTCTTCTTCGGATCGGTATTCGTTAGGCTCATGGTGTAGCCGGTGCGTCCGTGAAAAGCCTTCCGAAAATGTAGAATCTCCGTCCCGCGTTCGCCATGCCCGGCCGCCATATTTTTGCGGACCTTCCAATCCATCGCCGCCTTCAGACAATTCTCGATCGCGAGTGCGCCGCCTTCGATAAAGAGATAACGATTCAGTGGCGGCAACCCAGCCACGCGCGTCAGGGTCTCCACGAAATCCGCATAAGCCGTAGAGTAGACGTCGGAGTTCGCGATCTTGATTTGCGCTGCGCGCAGCAGATCGGCTTGCACCTCTGGCCGCTCAAAGTGCGGGTGATTAAAGCCGACCGGGTTCGAGCCAAAGAAACCGTAGAAATCGATCAAGCGATGGCCGTTAGCCGCATCGACCAGGTACGAGCCCCGGCTTTTCTCGAGATCGATGACGATCTTGAAGCCATCCATCAGGATGTGTTGCTCCAACTTTTTCAGCACCTCGGCGGGAGCACATTGTTCGTTCTGGTTGTTTGACTTGCTCGGTACGGAACGGCTCCGCGCAGATGTGCGGGCCGACTCCGTGAGCACGGGCGGCATACTCATATCCTGAGACTAGCAGGCCGCTCCGCTTGGTCAAACCAAGGGCTGTTCACGAAATAGGGGAAGCTCTCCGGTAGGGCGACGCTCTACGGAGCCTGAGAGTTGGCACACCGCATTGAGGCTCGACAGAGTCTCACCCCACCGAGTTTCGCGCGCCAAATCTCGCTAAACAATCCCCGTCCGCAGCTCTTCGTGCTTGCCCGCAAGCAACTCCTGCGTCAGGCGATAACCACGCGCATCCGCATTGCGCGAAGTGCCGGCAAAGTGCTGATCGATGCGCGACCGTGCCGACCGACAGAAGTAATTCGCGACGGAGAGAATCTCCTCGGCAGGGCGCCCGTGGTTGATCAGATGCTGCGCATAGCTACAGGTGGCATTGATCGCGAAAATCTCCGTCGCAATGCCGACGAAACGGGAGAGCAGGAGCTGTTCGCGATCAAGGCTCGGACCAAATCGAACCATGGCGTGGAACAGGCCGCGTGCGAGCCGCTTACTCGTGCTCGCGCCGTAGGAGACGTACGGCCGCAGTGTCTCATGCAACTGGTCGAGATCGCCCGCACGTGCGCGCGTCCACTGCTTCGGATACCAGCGAGCATAGAAGGAACCCGAGCCCAGCATCGATTGCACGCGGGTCACGAACGGCAACTGCGTGTTAAAGATCGCGCCGCCCACCTTCAGGTGTAGATCTAGGTCTTCGCCCTAAAATAAAAAAAAAATGATCTCGCTTGAACCTTCGAAGATGGTGTTAATGCGGCAATCGCGAAGGAACCGTTCGACCCCTATTGGCTCGTCGCCGCGCGCCGCGAGGGACTGCGCCGTTTCATATCCACGTCCTCCGCGCACCTGCATCGCGTCATCCGCGATTTTCCAGGTCATCTCCGTCGCCCACATCTTGCACATCGCCGTCTCAATGCGCAGATCGCCCGCTTTTTTGTCCACCAGCGCGGAGGTAAGAAACGTGATCGCCTCCATGGCAAAAGTGTTGCCCGCCATTTCCGCGATCTTGCCCGCGATGGCGTAATGCTGCCCGATCGGCACGCCCCATTGCACTCGCTCGCCCGCCCACTTACGCGAGATGGCGAGGAGACGCTTGCACAGTCCGACGCACGCCGCCGGAATCGTGAGGCGCCCGGTGTTCAGAGTCGTTAGGGCAACCTTTAAGCCTTTGCCCTCACCGGCGATGATATTTTCGCGTGGCACCCGCACGTCTTTGAAAGTGACGACGCCATTGTAGAGCGCGCGCAAACCCATGAAGTGGCAGCGATGCGGCATGGCGAGCCCGGGCGTATCGACATCCACGACGAACGCTGTGATCTGCTTGCGCTCCTTGCCGTTCACGAGCTTTGGCGGCGTCTTCGCCATCACGACCAGAACGCCGGCCTTGAGTCCGTTCGTGCACCACAGCTTCTCGCCATTCAGAATGAAGGCGGAGCCGTCGGGCGTTGGGTCAGCGCGCAGGCTCATCGTCGCCGGATCCGAACCGGCATGGGCTTCGGTCAGCGCGAACGCCGAGATCTCGTGGCGCGCGACGCGCGGCAGATATTTCGCCTTCTGCTCGTCGGTTCCGAAAAGGAGCAGCGGCTGCGGCACTCCGATCGACTGGTGGGCCGAGACCAAAGCGGTCAGATTCGCATCCCAACTGCCGAACAACATGGCCGCGCGGCCATAATTCACCTGCGACAAACCGAGGCCGCCGTACTGCTTTGGGATCTTGATAGCGAATGCGCCCATCGCGAACAAGTCATCGATGTTATTCTGCGGAATCTCACCGGTCCGGTCGATTTCATCGGGATCGACATTCGCTTCCAAGTAGGCCTTCAGCTCGGCCAGAAACGGCTCACCCGCCGCGCGATCTTCCGCGCTCTGCTCCGGGAAGGGAAAAATCCGATCGAAGTCGAAACGGCCGATAAAAAGATTACTCGCGAAGCTGCCCCGTTCATCGAGCGGATCACGCGAACTTTCCGCCAGCTCGAGCGCCGCGGCCTTGCCGGCCGACATTTTCGAGGTGTCGATGACGGGCACCGCTGCCTTTTCCGGGGGGGCGGAAGTTTCCTCCGCTACCTGTTTCTCCGGGGCCTCAAGCGATGACTTCATAAAATGTCGTCTCGTTTTGAGCGTGCGCTCGAAGCAGACTGCAAGGCGCGAATTTAGCGCCCGCACGCGAATGGATTCCGTCCATCTCCGCGACCAGCTTTTTCAAGCCGAAATGGTCGGCGAATCGCAAAGGCCCACCCCGGAAAGGCGCAAAGCCTGTTCCCATCATCATCCCGAAGTCAGCGTCCTCGGGCGTGCTGACGACTTTTTCCTC
>JACCXL010000121.1 GCA_013697015.1 Chthoniobacterales bacterium
AACCCACGGTGTGCACGAGGATCGCAACTGGTGGTCAAAATACATCATCTCGTTCTTCCTCCTCTTCTGGTTCGGGATCACGATTCTGTTTTGCTTTAACGCGATGGTTTTTGGTGAAACGCTCGCCGGAATTGCGGAGGTCAATTTCCAGCTTTCGGTGCCGCTGCAAACGTGGGTCGCAGCGCTGAGTCTCCCGCTCACGGCGATCGCTCTGGTGCTCCTGGCGCTCGCCCTCTATCTGCTCACTCCGGAGAATTACCTCACCGTCAGGCAAGCGCTCCCGGGCGCGATCTTCTTCTCGTGCGGCTGGATGACGATGACCAAGCTCTTCCAATTCTACGTTACGAAATACGATCGTTATAATCCGACCTATCTCGCGCTTGCTTCGATCATTGTTTTGCTGACGTGGATGTACTTGACCTGTCTGTTGCTCCTCCTCGGCGGGAAGTTAAATGCAATTTTGCGGCGAGAACGCGAGCGCGGTGACGCGGCCCCGGAGTTGGAGCCGCAGGTCGCTTGAAAGAGGGGCGCGTGCGGTTCTCCCTCGCCTGCCTCGGCCGTTTCCGCACGGCGTTTTGCATTGGGCTTCTCGCGAGTGCGCTCTTCGCCTCGCCCCTGCATGCACGCATGCCGGATCTCCAGGCGAAGCGTCCAGCAGTGACCGACCGCGACGAGGCAGCGGCGGAAAACTCCCCATCGCCGGCCAAGTCGCCCAGCCCAAAATTCAAAGCGACTCCACGCAAGAAAAAGAAAGCGAACGCGACGCCATCGCCTTCCAAGACTCCCAAGGCACATGCCTCCGCGGCGAAGTCCGACGAAGACTCTGCTGAGCCGACCGCCAGTCCTTCAGCGAAACCCGCGAAACGTAAATCCCCAGTCGATGAAGAGTCGCCAGCCCCGAAGAAACCGGCAAAAAACGCGACGGGAGACGAGGATTCAACTCCGGCGGTAAAAAGCAAAACAGGAGTCGCAAAGAACGACGAAACGCCGGCGGCATCACTGAAAACGAAGAAGAAAAAGAAGAGCGGCGCAAACGAAACAGCCTCAGAGTCACCCAAGAAAAAGGCCAATCACTCAGAGGCCAAAGGGACCAAAAAATCGGCGAAAAAGAAGGCAACGCCAGAGCCTGAAAAACCCCCCAAGCCGGAAAAGAGTCCATCGCCGAAGCCTTCTCCCAGCGCAGCGGTCACGGTCGAGCAGCCGACGCCACCGCCTCCGCCGAGAGCGATACCGACGAGCACGCCCGGACCCGATGCCGCACTGCCGCCGGCTGACATCACGGTTCAAAAGTCGGGTTTACAGGAAGACCAGGGATACGAGCCGCCGCCTCCTCCTCCGCCCCGGCGTGGGTTTTGGTCGTCGCTCTTCGGCCGCAAAACAGCGCCTCCAGCCAATTATCGATACCTCAGCCGGAGTGTGATCGAAGCGATCCGGAACGCGCCGGTGCAGCGCGGCCGCTGGAAATTTATCGTCGTGCACAACAGCGGCACGCGGCAAGGGAATGCTCGCGCCTTCGATTACTATCACCGGCATGTGCGGCGGATGCAGAATGGACTCGCTTACCACTTCGTGATTGGAAACGGCACGTCATCGGACGATGGACAAGTAGAGATCGGTGATCGCTGGCGGCGTCAGATCAATGGTGGTCACGTTCATAGCGATTACTTGAACAACATTGCGCTCGGCATTTGTCTGGTCGGCGATTTCAATCGCGACCAGCCGAGCCGCGCGCAACTCGACGCCTGCGAAGAACTGATTCGGTATTTGCGCACGCGTTGCGGGAAGGCTGACGGCCGCGACATTCCGGTTCGGCCGCATCGCGAGGTGAACCCGCCCCGCTGGGCGACCGATTGCCCAGGCGACAGTTTTCCGTACGTCTGGTTTCGGCGGTTCTAAACTGCAGACGCCCTCCGGAGGCGGGGCGTGGACGACGCTCGCGCGACGGTCGTCATTATTGTGCCGAACGATCCGACTCGCATCTTCAATCGGATTGCGAACGGAGCGCCGCTGGCCGATAGAACCCGCTCGTTATGACACCAGTGAAGATTTGGCTGGGCTATCCGTATCCGCTGGGTGCTACCTGGCTCGGGAACGGCGTAAACTTCGCGATTTTTTCTGAAACCGCGACGTCGATGAACCTCTGTTTATTCGGCAGTCTCGACGCGCCGCAGGAAAACATCCGTATCCCGATGACAGAGCACACCGATCAGGTGTGGCACGTTTTCCTTCCCGATGTGCGGCCAGGTCAGCTCTACGGGTTTCGCGTTTCCGGGCCGTACGACCCGGAGCGCGGCAAGCGTTTCAACAGTTCGAAGCTGCTGATCGACCCTTATGCGAAAGCGATCGCGGGCGAGATCAACTGGACGGACGAAATGTTCGGCTACGTGATCGGCGGAGCGGCCGAAGATATGGCGCGCGATTTTCGCGACGACGCGTGGGGGATGCCGAAGGCAGTCGTGATCGACAATGCATTCGACTGGCGCGACGACCACCGGCCCGGCACGCCGTTACACCGCTCCGTCATTTATGAAACCCACGTCAAAGGTTTCACGAAGCTATGCCCTGACGTACCGGAGGAATTGCGCGGAACCTATGCTGGGCTCGGCAGCTCCGCCGCGATCAAGTATTTCAAGAATCTTGGTGTCACGGCGGTGGAATTGCTGCCGGTGCATGCGCATGTCGACGACAAGGCGCTGGTGGACCGCGGCCTGCGGAATTACTGGGGCTATAATACGATCGGCTTTTTCGCGCCGGAAGCTAAATACTCCAGCAGCGGCGCGTTGGGGGGACAGGTTTCAGAATTCAAGGCGATGGTGCGCAACCTCCACGCCGCCGATATCGAGATCATTCTGGACGTGGTTTACAATCACACGGCGGAAGGGAATCACCTCGGCCCCACGCTCAGTTTCCGCGGCGTGGATAACGAAGCCTACTACTGGCTTTCATGTGAAGACGCCCGCTTCTACGTGGATTTCACCGGCACGGGAAATACCTTCAACCTGCTCCATCCGCGGACGCTCCAGCTCGTGATGGATAGTCTGCGCTACTGGGTGCTGGAAATGCATGTGGACGGCTTCCGTTTCGATCTCGCCTCGACCCTGGCGCGTGATGCGAAAGGGGTGAATAAGCTCCACGCCTTCTTCGAAATCATCCATCAGGATCCAGTTCTCTCGCAGACGAAATTGATCGCGGAGCCGTGGGACGTAGGTGAAGGCGGTTATCAGGTCGGGAACTTCCCGGTGCTGTGGGCAGAGTGGAATGGAAAATATCGCGACACCGTCCGGAGCTTTTGGAAAGGTGACGAAGGCCGGGTGGGGGAGATGGCCTATCGGCTTACCGGCAGTCCGGATCTCTATCAACACAACGGCCGCCGGCCCTACGCGAGCATCAACTTCATCACCGCGCACGACGGATTCACGTTAAACGATCTCGTTAGTTATAATGACAAACACAACGAGGCGAATGGTGAAGACAACAATGACGGGGAGAACACCAATCATTCCTGGAATTGTGGCGCGGAAGGCCCGACAGACGACCCGGAAATCGAAGCCTTGCGGGCTCGCCAGCGGCGCAATTTCCTGACCACCCTCATTCTGTCGCAGGGCGTGCCCATGATCTGCGCCGGAGACGAATGTGCGCGGACGCAGGGCGGCAACAACAATGCCTACTGCCAGGACAACGAGCTTGGCTGGCTCACGTGGGAAAGAACCGCGGAGCAGCGACAACTCCATGAATTCACGAGGAAGTTGATCGAACTGCGTCGGGATCATCCGGTTTTCCGGAGGCCGAAGTTCTTCCAAGGCCGGCGCATCCGCGGCTCCGAGATCAAGGACGTGATGTGGTTCAATCCCGGCGGCAACGAGATGAGTGACGAAGAGTGGAACTCGCCTTTTGTGCGTTGTCTGGGAGTGCTTTTAAGCGGCGACACCATCGATGTCCTGAGCTTTGAAGGAGATCCGATTCGCGACGACACGTTCCTGCTCCTCATCAACGCGCACTACGAAACAATTCCGTTTGTTCTCCCGGGGCAGGAGCATTTGGAGTGGAAGCTCATCCTGGACACCGCTGATGACGCTGGTTTTCTTGAGCCAACGAAAAGTTTTCAATCCGGCGACGACATGACCGTCGAAGGCCGAGCCACCAAGCTTCTCAAATTAGCGACTGGCTCGCAGGCACAAGCGCGCCATGAATCCTGGAAAAAACGTCAGGTCGAAGTGCCGCGCGACGGTGCACGGACTCGTGAACCGAAGGGAGGAGCGACCGTTGCGCCGGTACCGAAGGGCAAAGCTTCCGCAGATAAAACTGCCGGGAAAGAACGGGCGTGATTACAGCGGCAATTCGATGTCGACGCGACGTTGGTCGCTTCCAACGGTTTGCGCAAGGAGATGAAGGGTGGTCGTTCGCCGCGCCGGCGTCGATCCACAGCGCGATCGTGGAAGATCTGCCGACTGCAATCAGCGAGCGCATTTGTCGAGCACGTGAAATCTGATCTGGTGAATATCGAAGCAGCTGCGCTGCCTCGCATTTTCGCTCGCTGCAGCCCATTTGATCGCGCCAGGGCGCTCATCAGCGCGTGGGAGCGTCGCCACGCTGCGCGCAACAGATCGTGATGAAGTAGAGCACGCCGCAGCGGCCGGCGAAATGCGTCGTGTGGTCGAACCACTTGCGGATGGGTCGGGTCAGATATTTATCCACGGGCTGGCGGGCGATTGAGGTCAATCGCCCCTACCCACCGTCGAGTTACGACGGCTGGTGCGTCGTTGATTTATGAACATTGCCCGTGTTCAGGTAGGGGCGGTTGACCCGAACCATCCGATGGAAATGCGTCGGCCCTGTTGCGGCCAGCCGCGGGCGGTTCGGGTGAATCGCCTTACCTAAGCGGGCGCGCCCGTCAGACCGCCCGGCAAGGGCGGAATTTCGGGAGCGATGACGACTTGCTTCGGCGGCTTTTCGGGCGCGGTGGCACCGGCCGCCGGTGGACCCGGAGGCGGATTGAGCAAGCGTCCGTGGTCGA
>JACCXL010000142.1 GCA_013697015.1 Chthoniobacterales bacterium
ATCGCTCCTGCAGCCGCCGGATGAGGCGATTGATGCTGTCCGCAGCCACCGGGTCCAGCCCGGCGGTCGGTTCGTCATATAGCACGCACGAGGGACGCCGGATGATGGAACGCGCGAGGCCCACTCGCTTTTTCATTCCACCGCTTAGATTTACCGGCATTTTTGTCTGCTGCCCTTCCAGTCCGATCACTTCCAGCATCTCGTCCACTTTCTGGCGGATCACCTCCGGATCTCGCTCCCCTGCTTCCCGCAGCGGGAAGGCGACATTCTGTTCAACGGTCATGGAATCGAAGAGCGCACCGCCTTGAAAGAGGATTCCGACCTTGCGCCGAATGGCGGCCAGTTTGCGTTCCCCGAGGCCAATGATGTTTTCTCCTTCGATCCAAATTTCGCCCGCATCCGGCTGCAGAAGACCGACGAGGTGTTTCAAAAAAACACTCTTGCCGCCACCGCTGCGGCCGATAATGACCAACGTTTCTCCGGTTGCCACATCGAGATCGATGCCGCGCAAAATCGGCTGACGACCAAGGCTCTTCTCCAAGTCACGAACTGAGATCATCGCCGCCCTCTGGCCGGACGGTTCCGAGCGCGTTCCGGAGATGGATTGAGTCTGCCGAATCATGCCAGTTTATTGATATCCAGCCGGGAAGATGATGTTCAGCAGCATCGTCAGGAAAAAATTGGACACGAGCACGGCCAGCGAAGAGTCGACGACCGCTTCCGTCGTGGCTTTGCCGACGCCGACCGCTCCTTCGCCGGCAGTCAGGCCCTTCTGACAGCTAATGAAGACGATCAGGAGCGCGAAGCAGAATGCCTTCGTCAGTCCCATGATGATGTCGCGCATCAGGGTCCATCGCACCATGTTGGCCATGTAATAAGTACCGTTTACATCGAGCAAAAAAATCGCGACGAAATATCCGGCCGCGATTCCGAAACCGATGCACTCCGCGACGAGCAGCGGCATCGAAATCATCATCGCCACCGCCCGCGGCACGACGAGGTAGTCGATCGGATGCACCGCTAGCGCGCGCAGTGCGTCAATCTGCTCGGTCACTTTCATCGTTCCAATCTCTGCCGACATCGCAGCTCCGACCCGCCCGGTCACCATCAGTGCGGTCAGAACCGGACCCAATTCGCGGCAGATTGAGACTGAAACAACCGCTCCGACGGCGGACCCCATCCCCAATTTATTGAATTGGAAATACGTCTGGGCGGCAAAGACCGCGCCGGTAAAGCCGCCCGTGATCACCACCACAAGCTGCGAGCGCAATCCGATTTCGACGATCTGCCCCATCAGCAGTTTGCCGCGCAACTTGTGCGTGAAAATCGATCGGAACGTCTCTCCGGCTAGCATCACCACCTCGCCGAGGTAGGTAAAAAACGAGACCACCACCGCGCCGACCGCCGTGACGCTGCGTGCGATCATCGTGGTGCCGGGACGTGCGCGGGCGCTAAACGCTTAGTGGCTGCGTCTTCGATCTCGGGCGCAGCTCGGCGGGAATGGCGCCGACGAAACGCGGATGGAGATCGAGCCGCCGAAAGATTCCACCGATCTCACGGAAGCTGATCGAAGGCGATTCCATCTCGAGATAAACGACGTCGTGATTGCGATCCACCTTGTAGCGCAATCCGGCGACCGTCTCGAGCTGGCGATCAAGCTCGAGGATTTTGTTCAGGTCGCGAACGCCGGCCGCGTAAACTTCTAGTTCCAACATTCGATCGACTGTAGGGGCAAGCGCGGTCGATGCAAAAGACGATTTGTCGCGTCGTCGAGTTTATTCCCGAGCGCGCGATTGCGCCCCGGGCGAGCCTGCGATAAATGAGCGTACTTATGATGCATCGTTTGGCGCGCTTGATTCTTCCGCTTCCGCTGGCCCTGGGTGCTCTGCTCGTAACCGGATGCGAAACAATGCCCGAAGGCATTCAGCAGGCGCGGGTGGCGATGGCGTCGCGCATTCAGTCGGAGCCACCGGGCGATTACTTCATCGGCCGGCGCTACTTTAAACCGGACTACAAGTTCTGGGGCTATGTGCGGCGGCCCGGCCAGCCATGGAGCGCTGCGGAGCTGGTGATGTTAAACGAAAAGCAGAAGCTGGCGCCCGATCGCGAACAGGTGAATTTCGGCAACGACAACAACTACGAATACAAGCTCTATGGCTCCTTCAGCGGCGATAAGGTTTACGAACCGGCCAGCAACGGGGTCTATCCGGAGTTTATCCTCAAGAATTACGAGGTGATTTCCACGAACCCGCCGCCGATTTTCGCCAGTCAATATAGTGGACGCGCCAGCGCTGCCACGAGCCGTTATCAAATCGAAAAGCCGCAATAATACATTGGCTCTTGTCATGTCGAGCGGAGTCGAGACATCTCCTATTGTTTAAGTGAGAGATTCCTCGACTTCGCTCGGAATGACAAAGGACGCGCTCGCCGCCGAGTTTTTGCGTTATCTCGAGGTCGAGCGAAACGCGTCCCCTCGTACGCTCACGGCCTACCGGCAGGCGTTAACCGCCTGCAGCGGCGGGGAAACACCCGGCTGGAAAGAACAGACGACCGATCATTTCCGCGAGTATTTGTTCCGTTTGATGAAAAGCGGGCAGGCTCGTTCGTACATCCGATTGCAGTTCGCCGCGCTGCGTACTTTTTACCGATGGTTGCGCGAAAGGAAAGAACTGCGCATTGATCCGCTCCGTCAGCTCCAGCTCCCCAAACCGGAAGCGAAGCTGCCGCTCGTTCTCACCCGCCATCAGATTGACGAACTGCTTTCCGCTCCACTCAAGGTCCCGAAGGAGAAAGCCGCGCCGGCCTGGATGCCGCTGCGGGACGCGGCCATGATGGAGCTTTTTTACAGCAGTGGTCTCCGCCTAAGCGAACTCGCGGCGCTCAACATCGCCGACCTCGATGTCTATACCGAATCCGTGCGCGTCCTGGGTAAAGGGCGCAAAGAGCGCGTCTGCCCGGTGGGCGCGCCCGCCTTGGACGCGATCGCGAAATATCGAGCCGCCGTCGGAGTCGAAGCAGGTCCACTCTTTCTCAACAAATCGCGCCGGCGCATCTCGCCACGTTCGATCTGGCTGACCTTGAAACGTTATCTACGACACACATCGATTCCGATTTCCTTGAGCCCGCACAAGTTGCGGCACAGCTTTGCGACGCATCTCCTGGATGGCGGCGCGGATCTACGGAGTGTGCAGGCGCTCCTGGGGCACGCCAGTCTATCGACGACGCAAATCTACACGCACGTCACCGTCGAACGGCTCAAGAAAGCCTACTCTGATGCGCATCCGCGCGCCTGAAGTCAGCGCCAGCTTCGCAACAACGCGTGACTCGCGCTGGATTAGCTTGCGCTGGCCGGAGCTGCTTGCGGCTCCGTCACGTGAAATGCGAGTTTCCCTTCGGCGGCGGTGACCTTTACGACATCGCCCGCTTTAAGAGTGCCGCGCAAGAGCTCTTCCGCGAACGGATCCTCGAGATAACGCTCCACCGCCCGGCGCATGGGGCGCGCGCCGTATTGTGGATCGTAACCTTTCTCGATCAGGAACTCGCGCGCGCTCTCGCCCAACTCGAGATGCACTTCTTTTTCCTTAATGCGGACCAGAACTTTCGCGACCTCCAGATCGACGATCTGGAGCAGATCGCCTCTCGTCAGCTGATGGAAGACGATGATGTCATCGAGCCGATTGATAAACTCCGGTTTGAACGCCTTTTTCGCTTCCTCCAGAAGCCGGTCGCGCATGACATCATACTCATGCTCGCCGACCGGTTTCGTGGCGCCGAATCCCATCGTCGTATTCCGTTTCAGCATCTCCGCGCCGACATTCGACGTCATGGTGATGATCGTATTCCGGAAATCGATCTTCCGGCCTAACGAGTCTGTAATCTTTCCGTCTTCCAGAATCTGCAACAGAAGATGCATGACATCCGGATGCGCTTTCTCGATTTCGTC
This sequence comes from Chthoniobacterales bacterium, assembly GCA_013697015.1. Classification (GTDB taxonomy): domain Bacteria; phylum Verrucomicrobiota; class Verrucomicrobiia; order Chthoniobacterales; family UBA10450; genus JACCXL01. The sequence continues at coordinate 3,944 of JACCXL010000142.1, forward strand.
GAAAAGTACGACGGAATAGGGCCGGCGACGGACTGCTTCCGAGAGCTGGCCGCCTTCTTCGTAACCGACATATCCGGGCGGCGAACCGATCAGACGCGAGGCCGTGAACTTCTCCATGTACTCCGACATGTCGATCTGGATGAGCGCATCACGATCGCCGAACATGAATTCGGCCAGCGTCTGGGCCAGGAACGTTTTACCGACACCGGTCGGACCCAGGAAAATGAATGAACCGATCGGGCGCCGCGGATCTTTCAGATCGGCTCGACTGCGTCGCAGAGCCTTCGAGATCGCCACGACGGCTTCGTCCTGTCCGATCACTTTGCCCTTCAACTCCTCTTCCATCCGCAGCAGCTTCTCGGTTTCCTTCTGCTCCATCTTCTGCAGCGGAACGCCGGTCACCTTCGAGACGATGTGCATCATGTCGTCGGCGGTCACGAGCACTTCCTTCTCTTCGCGCTCTTCGCGCCAGGCGGCGAGAATTCCTTCCAGCTTCTCTTTCGTCTGCTTTTCCTTGTCGCGCAGAGCCGCCGCTTTTTCGAAATCCTGGGCTTTGATCGCAGCTTCTTTTTCGACGCGAATCTCTTCGATCTCGCGTTCCATCTCCTTCACGTCCGGCGGTCGCGTCATCGCGTTGATGCGCGCACGCGCACCGGCTTCGTCCATCACGTCGATCGCTGTGTCCGGGAGAAACCGGCCGCTGATATAGCGATCGGCCAGCTTCACCGCCGACTCCAGAGCCTCATCCGTCAGCTTCGCTTTGTGGTGCGCTTCGTACTTCGGACGGAGGCCCTTCAAAATCAAAATCGCTTCTTCCACAGTCGGAGCCTCCACCTTCACTGTCTGAAAACGGCGCTCCAAGGCTGCATCCTTTTCGATGTACTTGCGATACTCGTTCAAAGTCGTTGCGCCCACGCACTGCAGTTCTCCGCGGCTCAGGGCAGGCTTGATAATATTGGAGGCGTCCATCGCACCTTCCGCGGAGCCCGCGCCCACGATCGTATGCAGTTCGTCGATGAACAGAATGACATTCTTGGAACGGCGAATTTCGTCCATCACCGCTTTGATCCGTTCTTCGAATTGACCGCGATACTTGGTCCCGGCGACCATCAGGGCGAGGTCGAGCGTGATCACCTTTTTGTCCCGGAGGAGCTCAGGCACATTGCCGCTCGAGATCTCCTGCGCGAGCCCTTCCACGATCGCGGTCTTACCCACGCCCGCTTCGCCCAGCAGCACCGGATTGTTTTTGGTGCGCCGGCAGAGAACCTGAATCACGCGCTCGATTTCATTCTGCCGGCCGATGACCGGATCGAGTTCGCTCTTCTTCGCCAGCTCGGTCAGGTCGCGCCCGAACGCCCGCAGCGCCGGCGTCTTAACATCTTTCTTCGACAAACCTTCACTCCCGCCATTCCCTTCCTGTTCCGACTCCGGAGGCGTGAAGTTCGGGTCCAGCTCTTTCAAAATCTCATTGCGCGTTCGCTCGATATCGACTTCGAGACTTTTCAGCACCCGCGCCGCCACCCCTTCGCCTTCGCGCAAGAGCCCGAGCAGAATATGCTCGGTTCCGACGTAGGAATGATTCAGTGCCTTGGCTTCCTTGCCCGCGAGCGCAAGTACCTTTTTCACGCGCGGCGTGTAGGGAATGTTTCCGACCATTTTCGTTTCGGGGCCGGAACCGACCTGCTTTTCCACTTCCATCCGAACCGTCTCCAGATCGAGCCCCATCTTCTGCAGGACGTTTACGGCCACGCCCTGCCCGAGTTTGATGAGACCGAGCAGCAAGTGCTCGGTACCAACATAATTGTGGTTGAAGCGGTCTGCTTCTTTGCGAGCGAGTGCCAGAACCTGCTGTGCTCGCGGCGTAAAATTATTCATTTTTTGACGGCGCTGAACTCGCTCCGTTGCCCGACTCCCGCGCCACCTTGATGATATCAGGTTTGGGGAACAGTTTCAAACGTTCGCGGATAATTTGCGCCCGCAGTTGGTCTCGTTCCTCCGCGTTCAACTTCTGTTGCGAGCTCTTTTGCAGATGAGCCGGCTGCGTCTCGATGAAGAGTTCGTCGATGGGCAGGCGTCGATCTTCCGGGAATGCGCCGAGGTCAACGCCGAGCTTCATAATAGAAAGAAGGTTCAGTGCCTCCTTCGAAGTCATCGCATGCGCGAACGTTAGAATTCCATAAGCGCGGCCAATCTGATCCCACAAGGTATTCGACTTTCTCTGGATCAGCATCTGCCGTGCGTCGTGCTCTTTTTCGATAATGGTCTCGATCACCTTGCTCAGCCGGCTGATGATTTCTTCTTCTTTCTCTCCGAGCGTCGTCTGGTTGGAAATCTGGAAGAGATTTCCCATCGCCTCCGTGCCTTCGCCGTAGAGACCGCGCACCGCCAGGCCGATTTTGTTCACGGCCTGAATCACCTGATTGATCAGTTCACTTAGAACCAGACCCGGCAAGTGCAACATGGCGGAGGCGCGCATCCCGGTGCCGACATTCGTCGGGCAGGCGGTCAAATAGCCAAGATGCGGGTCGTACGCGAAATCGAGTTTGCTCTCCAACGTGCTGTCCACTTTGTCCACCAGCTTGAAGGCGCTCTTCAGCTGCAGACCCGAGCGGATCGATTGCATTCGCAGATGATCCTCTTCATTCACCATGATACTGAGCGTTTGCCGGCGATTCATGATCACTGCGCTGCCCACGCTTTTGGCCGCGTGTTCGCGGCTGATCAGATGACGTTCGACCAGGACCTGCTTTTCCAGCGCGGATAAATCCTGCAGGAGTTCCGAAAACGAATCCTGCATCTCCGGCAATTCTTCGATCCGCGGCTTGATCTGTTCGAGCACCATGATGCGCTCCGCTTTCTTGGCCCAGCCGGGAAAAGCGCGGTTCCGCACATTGCGCGCCAGGCGCACACGGCTGCTGATCACGATCTGGTGATGCGGGCCCTCGCCGCGCAGCCATTCCCCGCCTGTCGCCATCACGTTTGCAAACTTCATGAATCAGGTCGCGAGTTCGCCCTCCAGCTGTTTGATCTGATCGCGCAACGAAGCGGCCGTCTCGTAATTCTCCTCCGCGACTGCTTTCTGCAAATTCTCTGTCAGATTGCGCATCCGATCGTTCAATTCCAAGGCGCGATGCGCGCGCTGCGGAAGTTTTCCGACATGCTCGGTCCCCTTGTGCATCGCCTTGAGCAAGCTGCCCAGCCCTTCCGCGAAAGTGACATAACAACTGCTGCAGCCGAGCCGGCCGGTCTTCTTGAAATCAGCCTGCGTGAATCCGCAGACGGGACACCGCTGGGTAGGCCCACCCTTTTCCATCTCTTCCGCCGCCCCGATCCCCAGCAAGAGATCGGCCAGCGCAAAGCCGGTCGGATCCTGCACGCCTTTTTCTTTCGAACAAGCATCGCAAAGATTCACTTTCTGCATCTTGCCTTCCAGAATTTGCGTCAGGAAAACTGTCGCATCATTACATTTGCAAACGTCGCACAACATCGCCGTAGATTAGACCGTGGAACGTCCCAAACATTCAAACCTCATCCGCTTGTTCAGCACCTTTCGCGCCTATCCCGTTTCGGAGGATACTACGAAACAATCGGCGTGCCGGATTCCTGCGTTATCTCCCGGAAGCGCGCGACCATGCGCAGGCTGATCGGACCCGGTTTCCCCCTGCCGATAACGCGCCCATCCGCTTTTATCACCGGGATGATTTCCGCTGCTGTTCCGGTCAGGAAGCATTCGTCCGCGATGAAAACATCGTGTCGTGTAATGTCGGTTTCAGAGATATTGATCCCGAGTTCCGCCGCGATCTCGAATACAACCGAGCGCGTGATTCCGCGCAACGCCCCGGCCGTAATCGGTGGAGTGAAGATCTGCCCGTGTTTGATCACAAAAACATTGTCAGCTGTGCACTCCGCGACATTGCCGGCATCGTTCAACATTAACGCCTCATCAGCCCCGGCCAGATTCGCCTCGATACGGGCGAGCACGTTGTTCAGATAATTGAGCGACTTCACGGCGGGATTGAGCGACGCCGGTCCCATCCGCCGGGTTGCACAGGTCACCACGGTCAGCCCGTGGCGGTACGCTTCTTCGGAATACAGCGCGATCGTCGCGACAATGATGATCACGCTCGGCCGTTTACATTGCGCGGGGTTCAATCCGAGGTTCCCGACGCCGCGGGTTACCACCAGGCGGATGTAGCCGTCGCGAAGAGCGTTTTGCCGGATCGTCTCGAGTAACGCCTCGGTCATTTCCGCGCGCGTCATCGGCATCTCGAGACAAATCGAGCGTCCGGAGTCCCATAAGCGATCGAGATGTTCTTCCAGCCGGAAGACACGGCCGTTGTAAAAGCGGATGCCTTCGAAAATTCCATCACCGTAAAGCAAGCCATGATCGAACACCGAGACCTTTGCTTCGCTTTCCGGCAAAAATTTCCCATCAATATAGATAATCGATGGTTTCGCCGCCGTTTTGGTAACCGTTTGTGAATCACTCGCGGGCTTCACGGCCCGCTTCGCCGCCGCTCCGCGATTCTTTGGCTCATCCATCACCATTTCGTCAACGCCGCCTGCCGAAGATTTTGTTGGCACGGAAAAACGTTCCGCTGTTCACGATCCAATTCAAGCGCAAATCGATTGCCCGTTGGCTATTGCAACCGGCCGTCGATGATCCTCAGTTCCCGATCGCCCCTGGCTGCGAGGCGGCTGTCATGCGTGACGACGAGCAGCGTTTTCCCGCGTTCGCGGGCGAGATTGAGCAGCAAATCCACAATCGTGTCGCCCGTGCGGGAATCGAGATTGCCGGTCGGCTCATCCGCAAAGATGATATCTGGATCGTTCGTCAGAGCTCGTGCGATCGCAACCCGTTGCTGCTCCCCACCGGAAAGCTCGGCCGGCAGGTGATGTTGCCGATCTCCTAATCCCACCGCTGCCAGGCTGGCCTCGGCTGCTTCCCGCTTCTGGCGGCCGCCCACCATCGCGGGCATCAGCACATTTTCCACCGCGGTAAGCTCTGGCAAAAGAAAGTATCCCTGGAAAACAAAACCCATCTTCTCGTTCCGTAGCTTGGCCTGCGCTGTCGCGCTCCCGCTATATAACCGCTGCCCTTCGAATTCCACCGTCCCCGTCTCCGGTCGCTCCAGTCCTGCCAGCGTGTAAAGCAATGTCGTCTTGCCGGCGCCCGATGCTCCACAGAGAAAGACCGCTTCGCCCGGTCGTACCGCCAGTGAAATGCCTCGCAGCACTTCGATGCGCCGCGGCCCCATCCGAAATGATTGGTGCAAATCGCGCCCTATAAGCTGCGCCTCTGGAGTCGCCGATTCATCGACCATCTCGCTTATCTGCCGCAGGGCCATTGCAAGCACAAGCGCAGGATGCGCCCCGCGACGTTCCGCCACTGCTGCGTTCCAAGCGCAAAAAAAGGCCGCGCGGCGAGTCACACCCACTGCGCAGCCGGTTTAGATTGTCGCCCGTTTCCTACAGCAATCCGAGTGCTGCCAGCGTCGGCTCGTCGATGGCCGAAGTGACCAGCAGGCCGTTGTCGCGCTGATACCGGGCGATCGCCTCGCGGGTCTGTGGTCCCAGTTCGCCATCCACATATCCGTCGTAATATCCATCCTGCTGCAACGCCTCCTGCACGTCCGCGATCACCCGATCCGGAGAGAGATCGTTGTTGGCGTAGATCGGCCCGTCGTACGGATAATAATTATACGCGGTGGAATAACCCCACGCCGGATACCACCAGCCGGCATCCCAGAAGTAAAAACCGCCGCCAATCAGAATGATGCGGGTGTGATGATGCCTCCACCAATCGTGATCGTGAAATTCGTGATTATGCCGGCGGGCTGCTTCCGCGAATCCGTTTCGGTTGAACTGCTGCATCCGATTCTGATTCGCCGCGCGTCGCGCCTGCCGCTGCTCGGGCGTGAGCTCGAGCCGATGATCGCGGAGTCGGTTCGCGCCAATCTGAGCGTTTGTCGTCGCCGCGGCGTTCGCCCCGCCCTGCGCATTAATCCCACGCGTCTTTCCCACTCCGTCGCCGTTCTCAAGGCGGCGATCGCGACGGACTGATTGATCGACCTGGTTGCGGTTGACGCCGTTCCCAAAGTTTCGACGGGATTGAGCGTTCTGCTGCGGCACGCTTCTGCGCCGGTTCGCCTCTGCGGACCCGCGCTGCGCGGCAGCTTCCTTCTGCGCAGCATGGGGCTTGGGCGGGTTATCCGATTCATCCTCGGCCCGAGCGTTCTGCGCCAGAACGACGCCGGCCGTAAGTGTAATGACTAAAAATCGTTTCATTATTTTTGTGCTTCCAGATTAGTTCGACACAGTTCCCATCCTTCTATTCAACCCCCGGAAAGGCCGGAAGTTCCGTCACTTGTCGGACGGCTTCGAATAAGACGATCGCCACCGCTGTCGCCAGGTTCAGGCTGCGCGTTCCTTGCATTGGGATCGTCAGCAGATGCTCCGCGTTCGCCTCGAGCAGCGGCTCGGGCAGCCCTTTGGTCTCCCGACCAAAAACGAGGAAATCTCCGGGCGAAAATCGGACCCTGTGGTAAGGCCGGTCCGATTTTGTTGTCAGAAAAAAGAAGCGAACATTCGCGGACTGCTGCGCTTGGAGTTCCGCAAACGAATCCAAAATGCGCATATCCACTTCATCCCAATAATCGAGACCGGCGCGTTTCAACTGTCGATCTTCCAACAAGAAGCCCAGTGGCTTCACCAAGTGCAGAGCAGAACCCGTCGCGAGACAAAGCCGGCCGATGTTGCCCGTGTTCGGCGGGATTTCCGGCTCGACC
>JACCXL010000202.1 GCA_013697015.1 Chthoniobacterales bacterium
CCTGTGATGTCTTTGGTCTTCGCAATTTTTCGCGGTGTCTTAGCCAGCAACGCGCCGGCACGAATTTTTTGACCTTCCTCGACGATCACGTGAGCGCCAGCCGGAATTGAATAGCTCGCCACGATCTCCTTCTTATCTCCAACCACCACGATTTGCGGATGCAGATCCTCTTTGTGTTCGATGATGACCGTGCCCATCAAACCGGTGGCTTCATCCACATCGCGTTTAATGGTCACACCCGCGATCATGTCGCGGAATTCGATCTTGCCGCTCTTGTCCGTAAGGATCGGCACGTTATACGGATCCCATTGCACGAACGTCTCACCTTTCTTGACCGCAGCGCCGTCGGACTTCGAGACGACGGAGCCAATCACGACGTTGTAGCGATCCAGTTCGCGTCCCTCCGCATTATGAACGCCGATCGAACCGTTCTTGTTGAGCACGATCCAACTGCCGTCCAGCGCCTGCACCGTGCGCAGATCGTTGAACTGCAGCGTGCCGTCATTCTTTGCCTTGATGATCGGCTGCTTAAAGGTCTGACTGGCCGTTCCGCCAATATGGAAGGTACGCATGGTCAGCTGCGTGCCAGGTTCGCCGATTGATTGCGCGGCGATAATGCCAACCGCTTCGCCGAGCTTCACGAACTGGCCCGTGGCGAGATTCCGCCCATAGCAAAGAGCGCACACTCCGCGACCACATTCGCAGGTCAGCACCGAGCGGATCTTCAAACTCTCTACACCTATGCGCTGCAAATCCGCCGCGATCTTTTCATCGATGAGCTGATTCGCTTTCACCAGCTTCTTCTTCTTGTCCACCGGGTCGACAATCGTCTCGCAACTGACGCGGCCAATGATGCGCGTCGCCAGATCCACAACCTCTTCATCGCCCTCGTAGATGGAGCGGACGACAATCCCGTTCACCGTCCCGCAATCCATCTCGTTGATGATCACGTCTTGTGAGGCGTCGACGAGCTTGCGTGTCAGGTAACCGGAGTCCGCCGTTTTCAAGGCGGTATCCGCGAGACCCTTCCGGGCACCGTGAGTGGAGATGAAATACTCTAGAACGGTGAGGCCTTCGCGGAAGTTCGAGGTAATGGGTCGCTCGATAATTTCGCCACTCGGCTTCGCCATCAAACCGCGCATACCCGCGAGCTGGCGCACCTGCTGCCGGTTGCCACGAGCGCCAGAATCCACCATCAGGAAAACTGGATTCAGCTCTTTGCGTCCTTCGTTGTGCTCCAAGGTACGGAACATAACGCTCGAGATCTCGTCGCCCGCGTGCGTCCAGATATCGATAATCTTGTTGTAGCGCTCGCCGTCGGTGATGATGCCTTTGCGATATTGCTGCTCGACCTGCTTGATCTGCTTATAGGCGTGCTCGAGCTCCGTCTGTTTTTCTTTCGGAATGATCATGTCCGAGATCCCGATCGAGATTCCGGCCTTGGTCGCTTCGGCGAAGCCCAACTCTTTCAACCGATCGAGGGTCTCCACCGTCGTTTGCTGGCCCGCCACTTGATAGCAATGCCAGATGACGTCGCTAAGCTGTTTTTTGCCCGCGGCTTTATTGAAGAAGCCGAGTTTATCCGGCCAGATTTCGTTGAAGATCACGCGGCCCGCCGTCGTTTCCAGGATACGTGCGTTCGAGTCGCCGTAGACCGTCTGCTTTCCGAAATCCGGGTTCTTCAGACGGATCCGATCGTGCGTCTTCACTCCGCCATCAGCCATCGCAAATTCCACCTCGACCGCATTGTCAAAAAGCGGCAGACGCGATTCCGCGACGCTTCCACTGGCGCGGCGCGGGTTCTGCGTGAGGTAGTAGCAACCGAGCGTGATGTCTTGGGAGGGCGTCGTGATCGGTTTTCCGCTGGAAGGTGAAAAGATGTTATTGGGCGCAAGCATCAGCATGCGCGCCTCCATTTGCGCCTCCACCGAAAGCGGCACGTGCACCGCCATCTGGTCACCGTCGAAGTCAGCGTTGTAAGCTGTGCAAACGAGGGGATGAATACGGATCGCTTCGCCTTCGATCAAAAGCGGCTCGAAAGCTTGAATGGAAAGTCGGTGCAAGGTCGGAGCGCGATTTAGCAAAACCGGGTGACCTTTCGTCACCTCCTCCAGGATGTCCCAAACTTCCGGCGTCTGGCGCTCGATCATCTTTTTCGCGCTCCGCACCGTATGAACATATCCGAGCTCTTTCAGGCGGCGGATGATGAATGGTTCGAAAAGAACCAAAGCCATTTTTTTGGGCAAACCGCACTGATGCAATTTCAGCTCCGGGCCAATGACGATGACAGAGCGACCCGAATAATCGACGCGTTTGCCTAACAGATTCTGACGGAAACGTCCGCCTTTGCCTTTGAGCATGTCGCTGAGCGATTTGAGCGGGCGATTGCCGGCGCCGGTGACGGCGCGGCCGTGACGACCG
>JACCXL010000210.1 GCA_013697015.1 Chthoniobacterales bacterium
AGCGGAAAAACGCTCGTCGATCTCGGTTTTACGCGCGCAGTCGTGCCGAAGCATTTCGCGGTCAAGGAAGCCGTCTTTCCGTTCCTGCGCTATGAAGGCATCGACATCGCGCTCGGACCGGAGATGAAATCGACGGGGGAAGTGATGGGCATTGATGTTGACCTCGGCCTGGCCTACGCAAAATCGCAGATGGCGGCGCCGCCACCGCTGCCGAAATCCGGCAACGTGTTCATCAGCGTCAAAGATAGCGACAAACAAAGTATGATTCCGCTGGCCCGCGACTTCGTAGCGCTCGGCTTCGGGATCATTGCGACAACCGGAACGGCTGCAATGCTGGCCGCGGCGGAGGTGCCTGCGACGAAGGTTTTCAAATTGCGCGAAGGCCGCCCAAATGTCCTCGATCGGGTCAAAAACGGCGACATCGATTTCATTATCAACACTCCGAGTGGCAAGATCCCGCGTGAAGATGAGGTTACGATTCGCAATGCCTCGCTCGCGAAAAAGATTCCGATCATGACGACCTTGCGCGCGGCACAGGCCAGCGTGCACGGCATCCGCTCGCTGCAACAGAGCAAGATCACGGTGAAGACTCTGCAGGAATATCACGCCGGCGCGTGACAGGGCGGGACGTTCGTGTCACTGGTCAGGGATGAAACTGACGTTGCTTGCTTGCGTCCTGGGAATGGCCCTCGGCGCGACACAATCACGCGCGGAGGAAAAGAAGGACAACGCTCTCATGAACGGAACATCCAGCGAAGTGGCGGTCATCAAAACCAGCGACGGCGAAATGGTCGCGGAATTCTGGCCGGAGGTGGCGCCGAAGACGGTCGAGAATTTCAAGAAGCTGGCGCGCTCCGGATTTTACGATGGGACTGCGTTCCACCGCATCGTGAAAGGTTTCATGATCCAGGGCGGCGATCCGCTCACGAAAGATTTGTCGAAAGAGTCGCGCTACGGCTCCGGCGATCCGGGCTACAGCATCAAGGCGGAATTCAACAACAAGTCGCACGAGAAAGGCGTCCTCTCGATGGCGCGCTCCAGTGATCCGGATTCAGCCGGGAGCCAGTTCTTCATCTGTCTCGCCGACGTGCGGAGGCTCGATCACCAGTACACGACGTTTGGCAAACTCATCAAAGGCATTGATGTGCTCGAAAAGATTGGCGACATCCCGACGACGATGAGCGACTCCGGCGAGCGGAGCAAACCGCTAAAGCGGGTGACGCTGGAGAGCGTCAGGATCGTGCCGGCTGACTCGGTGAAGTAACGATGGCCGAGGGCAGCACCAGAGTTGCGCTGGTGCAGATGCAATGCGCAGTGGAGCCAGGTAACAATCTGGCCAAAGCGATTTCGCAGGTGCACGAAGCGACGGCGCGGGGAGCGCAGATCATCTGCCTGCCGGAACTGTTCCGCTCGCAGTATTTTTGCCAATCCGAAGATCACGCAAATTTCCAGCTCGCCGAGGAAATTCCGGGACCGACGACGAACTCGTTAGGTGCGGTCGCGCGAGAATTGCAGATCGTGATCGTGGCGTCTCTTTTTGAAAAACGTGCCCCGGGAGTTTATCACAACACCGCGGCGATCATTGGCGCGGACGGCGCGCTGCTTGGGAAATATCGCAAGATGCATATCCCGGACGATCCGGCGTTCTACGAGAAATTTTATTTCGCACCTGGCGATCTTGGATTCCGCGCGTGGCCCACTCCGTATGGGAAAATCGGCGTCTGCGTCTGCTGGGATCAATGGTACCCGGAGGCGGCGCGGCTGACGGCCCTGCGCGGTGCGGAACTCCTGTTTTATCCGACTGCTATCGGCTGGCATCCGGCGGAGAAGGAAAAGTATGGCGCGGCCCAACATTCGGCTTGGGAGACGATGCAGCGGAGCCACGCGATCGCGAACGGCTGCTATGTCGCCGCCGTCAATCGCGTCGGACACGAAGCGCCGGCTGGCGGCGCCGGGATCGAATTCTGGGGACAGAGTTTCCTTTGCGCACCCAGTGGCGAAATCATCGCAAAGGGCAGTGTCAATCGCGAAGAGATCGTCGTCGCTGACATCGAATGGGCGCGGGTGGATGAGCATCGCACGCACTGGCCTTTCCTGCGCGATCGAAGGATCGACGCCTACGCTGGGATCGAGCAGCGGATGATCGAGTAGAGCGCCCTTCCCATCTTCGAACGAGGCTGTAGCTTTCGTCATGAACTCAGCATTTCTCTCCACGTTTTTCGCCCTTCTCGTTAGCTGCTCGATTGCGTTCGCAGGCGACACCACGAAGGCGGTCGCTGTGTTGCATCCGACTACGGGTAGCAACGTTGCCGGCACGGTGACGTTCACGATGGCCAGCGACCAGATAAAAGTCGTCGCGGATATAACCGGGCTCACGCCGGGCAAACACGGTTTTCACATTCATGAGTTCGGCGATTGCTCGGCGCCTGATGCGAAATCGGCCGGCGGCCATTTCAATCCGACGAATCATCAGCACGGCGCGCCTGATGCGGCTGATCGTCACGCCGGCGATCTCGGCAACATCGAAGCTGACGCGTCCGGCAAAGCGCATTTAGAGCTAACGGACAAGGCGATGAAGCTCAGCGGCAGCGACTCGATCGTCGGACACGCGGTCATCGTTCACGAAAAAGCCGACGATTTGAAAACACAGCCAACGGGCGACGCCGGCGGCCGCGTTGCGTGTGGCGTCATCGGCATCGCCAAGCCGTAGCGGCCCGGACAGACGCAATATCTCTCTCGACTGCAGGTGAATGGGGCGACATGAACAAAGAACTTCGGTCCGCTGTCTAAGTAAGTAGTTCTTTGATCGTGCTGAGCGAGCCGGCGAGTGCCGGTTCGGCGGGGGACCCAAACTTCGCGCAAGCGATCGAGGCGCATGACGGCGTCAGGAGCACTTGGTGGCTCTAGCCGGATCACTGGAACGGGCAATACCCGACTTACTTCATGGGCACGGCGGCGGCAGCGCCGAACTTGTTGCTGCAAATGCCGCCGGCCCCGAGGTAACTTAGAGTGCTCATGGAACTGCTGACGATCACCGAAATACGACGCCGCGCGCAGGAAGGCAGCGTGCCTGCGCGGGTGCACGTGCAAGTGGATTCAGCGCAGGCCAAGACGACGCGTGAGGGCAAGCCGTTCTGCGAGCTGCATCTGGCCGATGCGTGCGATCGCATGACGCTGCGCGTCTGGAGCGATCACCCATCATACAAGGCGTGTGATTCGCTCCCCGTCGGTCAGTTCATCGAATTGTCGGGCGAGTTCGCGCAGCATGCGCAATTTGGGCTCGATGCGAAGCGCTGGACGTTCCGGGCGCTGACAGCACAAGAGACGCGTGATCTGCTCGCCGGCCCGGCCGAACTGCGCGCGCGCCAGGCCGTGGACTGGGATCACATCCTCGCCACGACGCATTCAATCTCCGACCCGCGGCTACGCTCGTTAGGCGAAATGTTCCTGGCGGATTACGGCGACCGGTTCCGGCGCACGGCCGGGGCGCGGAGTTATCATCATGCGCGACGCGGCGGACTCGTTGAGCACACCGCGCAGATGATGAGGATCGCGGTGCAGCTCACGCCGTTGTATCCGCAGCTCAATCTGGACCTGCTGCTCGCCGGGATCCTGTTTCACGATTCCGGCAAGCTCTGGGAAAATCACCTTCCGGAAGACGGATTCACGATGGGTTTTGACGAACGCGGCGAGCTCATGGGCCATATCTCGATCGGACTGGAATTGGTGAACTCGATCTGGCGTAAACTGCAGACGGACGAGAACAACGCGGCTTGGAAAAACTGCGCGCCGGATTCAGAAGACGTGCGGCTACACCTCTTGCATCTGATCGGCGCGCATCATGGCGAGCCGCAGTTCGGTTCACCGGTCAGCCCGAAAACGCCGGAAGCGATGGCGCTCAATTACATCGATAATCTGGACGCGCGGATGGAGATGTTCGCCGCCGGTTACCTCGTCGCGAAACCGATCGCGGAACGCATTTACGATCGTGTCCGTCCACTGCCGGG
>JACCXL010000211.1 GCA_013697015.1 Chthoniobacterales bacterium
GCGCAGCGCCATGCGCATAGGGCTTCGCCGCTGTCGTTTCCGCCGTGCTGCCCTCTGCGCTGCGCCAGTGATAGCCAATTCGTGGAATGTGCGCGACCTGTCCCGGCCCGATCTGCTCGACACAGCGGAGCACGAGATCGTAATCCTGCGCGCCTTCAAAACCGCTCCGGAATCCGCCCGCGCGACGCACGAATTCCGCATCGATAAGGCAAAAGTGAGCCAAATAGTTTTGCGTCAGGAAAAATTCCGGATCCCACGAGCTCTTGAAGTACGGCGAAAAGCGTTTGCCGTTGTCGTCCAGCTTGTCTTCGTCCGTGTAGATGATGCGGGCGGTGGGATTTCGATTTCGCTCGAGCGCCACGTAGTACAATGCGGTTGGTGCGAGTTCGTCGTCGTGGTCGAGAAAGCCAATGAATGCACCGCTTGCCAAGTCCAGCGCGGCATTGGAGGCGAGCGAAATATTGCCGCGATCTGTTCGACGCACGATTTTTATGCGCTGGTCCTGCCGCGCCGCGCGTTGGAGAAGGCTCCAGACTGCGGGATCATCGGAAGCATCGTCCGCCGCGCAGAGCTCCCAATTCACATAGAGCTGCGCGCGCAGAGATGCGATCGCGCGACGCAGAAAGCGCGGATTGGAATTATATGCCGGAAGGAGAATCGAAAACTTTGGCTTGATTGGCAGCTGTCGAATGTGACGCCGGATGGAGCGACGATCACGCCACGTGGGGCGGTCATAGAGCTTGATCCAAACGCTGTAATCATCCGTGTCGCCGTAGGCGTTTTCGTGCCGGCCCCAGAACAGCGGCCGATGCACCCGGCGACGCATAAACGGCTCCCATTTACCATCGCGACTTCGCGCTTCCAGAACCAGCTCACTCGAGCCGAGTGAAGGTTCGACGGTGACAAGAAAGCCGCTGTCCACCGCGCCAGGCACTCCGGGAAACGCGGCCTTCACTTCCGATCGCATCAATCCGTATCTCGCAAGAGATTTCTTGGCCCCGGTGATCGCGCGAATTTCCGCAATCGGAGGGCCGTCGAGCGCCACGCACCAGCCGGCGAGACGCTGCCGCTTCGGCATTCGGGACCAATTGCATCGCGGCTCGAGCCAAAACGCGAATCGAGAAACCACGCCACCGGCGGCGGCGCGAAAAACGTCCCGCTCTTCTGCCCGAAGCGCTGCTGCCGGTGTCCGGCGACGTCTCTCGAAGTAGCTGCGTCGATCAAACAGGTGCCAACGTTCATCAGGCCCGAGCAGTTCGAGGTCGAGCGTGCCTGCGCCGGATGGCAGAGCGACTTCAATCGCGAATCCGCTGCAATGCGCGAACTGCAGACCAGGAAAAATTGCCCGGACGTCCCGGCGCTGAATGCCGATTTTCGCTGGGAAAACATTTCTCTCCGTTTTTGCTCGCAAGCCGCGAACAGGCGCGCCCATTCGATCTACGCACCAGCCGCAAATGTAGAGCGGGTCCGTCGAGCCCGGCCAATTCCCGGGTCGATCAAACCACCAGGCGTAACGCGCCTTGTTATCCGCGAGCTCCCAATTCTCCTTTTCTACGCGTTGCGCGGCGGAAGCGATATCTGTCCCGCGAACAGTTGTCGAGAACACGAGCGTCCAGTCGACCAAATTGTCTCGGGCCTCGAGCGACAGAGGCGTGCCTTGCATCGCCGTCTCGATGACGAACGAAAAACCGCAGCGAGGGTTGCTCGGGGCCCGACCGAGGTAGTTCGCTACATCGGGCCGATCGTAGATGCAGCCGGCTTCGAATTTTTTGTCGCCGACGCGCAAACGGATGCGCGCTGGAGGCTCGCCAGTTTCCTGCACAACCCAGCCGGAGATTCGCCTCCATGGTAGCGGTATGTCTGGTCGCAGCGGCTGTTCGACGCAGCAAATGAAACCCGATGCCATCATGGGTGTCGGAACCGCAGGAGCAACAGCGTGCTCAGTCGCAGTGTGAGATGTGCGACGCTCCAATTTGTGTGGATCGGTTTGCACGCGCTGGACGGGAAGTTGGTTGCTGGCGTCCGGTGAGCCGAGGCGGTTGGTGCTAGCGGAGTGGCGCGCGCGGCGCCTGCAGTGGTTTCCGCGCCAGCAGCTCGAATCCGGCCGCGACTTTCTTTTGCAACGCTTGCGGCAGCTCTTGCAACATTATAAAACCCTCTGGTTGCTCACTCCGGCCCGCCCAAAATCCGCCCATTCTCCGATCGTCGTATTGCTCAACCGCGTCAGCTCCTTCCAGCTCGCGCCGCCTTGCCGTGCAGCCTCGACCACATTGGACATCAAAAACGCAAGCATTACGCCGGGACCGAAGTTCGCGCTTACCTGGCAGGCATCGATCTGGAATCCGGAGAACCATTCGCGGGCGCCATATTCGGTGGCGTTATAAAAGTGGTGTGGTTCCTCGTGTAACGCTTGCAGAAAGGCGGTGTGGATCGCGACGGAACCGCCGGGTTTCAGAACCCGAAGAATCTCGGCGGCCGCGTTCTTCGGTTCGCTTAAATGCTCGAAGACATTGAAGGCGAAGACACGGTCGAAGATACCGTTCCGAAACGGGAGCCGGTGCGGATCTCCGACCACGTCGGTGTGCAGGAAAATCTGATGCTCGAGCTCAACGCAATTTGGGAAACGGCTTGCCGAGCTACCCGCTCCGATGTGCAGCACGAAATCTTTGCCTTCGCGCAGGATTGCCTCGTATTCGCTCCCAAGTGGATTGCTGATATGATCAGACGAAGCAATCGTAACCGGCTCAGCTAAGAACACCGGCACGTCGTCTCTGACCTCGAACTGGCGGGCGAAGGTCGGGCACGCAAGCCTGGACCGTTTCATCCGTAGCGTCTCCCGGCAAACAGGACACGCGAGGATGCCCTCAAGCCGACTATGTAGCTTCGAACCGAGCATCGACCGGACAGACTAGAAGAACCAGATGCGGAAGCAAGGTTAGCCAGAAGCCAGTTTTTCGGTGCTGAGTAACTTGTCCTGCTGCGACGTGCGGCCGGCAGTTGAGGGCATAGACGCGACGCGCCACCTCCAAACGTGCCAGAGCGCTGTATTGTGTCGCTGTTCTACGCAGCGACGGGTCCGTCGCTACCTGATCCGTCGTGATCTTTTGCCATGTCTGGACTCGATCGTTCATGCCGCTGGCGTGTCGCCGTTTGGAAGCTTAATTGATTAGACGCGCGTAGAGGAGCATTTACAATCCGGGGGCATGAATGAAGATCTGGACCGCGTACCGGGCACCGACGCTAATAGGGCACTGCCCGTGCGATGGCAAGCGCTGCGTTATCGGCCTTTCGTCCTTCTTCTCGCGTTCGGTCTTTTCGTCCGCCTGATTCTAATGCTCGCCTATTTCCCCGCGGTCATGCTGATGGCCGATTCGCCGCGATATGCTCGAATCAATGGCATGCCCATGTTTGGCGACTTTTGGATGCCCGCGGGGTATCCCATCGTGCTGAAATTGCTGCACGCGCTCTCCCACCGACTTTGGTTCACCATCGCGGTTCAACATTTGATGGGACTAGGCGTCGGGATCCTCCTGTTCTTGTCGGTCCGCCGCCTCGGAGTCGCGGTCTGGGTGGCGTGCGTCCCGGCGGCGGTGCCTTTGCTCTCTGGCGACCATCTCTACCTTGAGCATCTGATCATGGCCGATCATCTCTTGATCTTTTTAGCCAGCGCGGGTCTTTATGCTGCCGTTCGTGGGTTGGTTCCCTCGGTGAACTTTGGCTGGCTCGGAACGGGAAGCGCTTTGCTGGCGATGGCCGCGTTAACGCGCAGCGTTGGCATCCTGCTGCCCATTCTTGCCGTGTGCACTGTCCTTTGGGCCAATGGCTCGCTCCGTGTTCGTTGCTTCACTATCGGAGCGATAGTGCTACCGGGAATCGGAGTATTCGGTCTTTACACCGCCGCGTTTTATTTGGGCCCAGGGGCAATATCTCGGCCTTACCGACATGAGCGGCTGGAACTTATATTCGCGCGTCGCGCCGTTCGCCGATTGCCGGAAATTCACCCCGCCTGACGGCACGGCGATTCTCTGCGAGGACCGTCCGCCGTCGAAGCGACCCGGTCCAATGGGCTACGTTTGGGATCTAAGTTCGACACCTAGAAGAAACTTTGCGCTGGGACCAAAAACGGGCGCCAAGCTTGGGGAGTTCGCAAAGCGAGCAATCCTTCATCAACCACTGGATTATCTGGAAGCGGTGATAATCGACCTTGCTACTTATATCGATCCCGCCATCAATTCAAAGCGTCCTTACGGTGGGCAATCACGCGAATTGCTGTCGTTCGGCTGGCGCGATCTGTCAGTCGAGAGGGCGGTTGTACAGAAGAAGTCGATCAGCTATCGCGGCACCAAGGTCCGTCTTCACGGCCGGGGCATGCTTGCTTTCTACCAGAATGTATCCCATCTCAGCGGCCTCACGATTGGCGCCGTTCTGTTTTTTTCCATCGTGGGAGGAGTTAAAGCGAGCGGTCCGATTCGTCTCGGAATCGCTCTTTTTGGCCTGAGCGCGTGCGGACTCTACCTGCTTCCCGTGCTCACGCTTTCCTACAATTTTCGCTATGGGATCCCTGCCGAAAGTTTTCTCGTGGTCTCAGGCGTCCTAGCCGCAGTGTCGATATGGCCACGCGCTACGGCCTTGCAGAATTCGTGTACGCAGCCTGACAACCCGCGGTCAATCCAACCACCGGGCGCCGCTTAGTTTACAGAGCTTGAGCCGGTCAATGTCAAAGGCCCACGCTTCGATTTTCAATGGCGCTGTGCGCGAAACCAGGTCTTGGTCGCGAAAAGTCGCTTTCCAGCCTGAGGGCAACGCGGCCTCGTCCCGGTAGAACCTGGCCACTTCTGTGCGGGGGGAGCGATCAAGGCCGAGAGCGAACGCGAACGGACCATCGGCCGTCTCGTAAGCAAGGACAACACCATCAACGGGCCGTCGAGAGTAAGGAAGCAGCGCCCAGCCTGCCGCCACATAGGAGTTCTCACCTGACGCTCGCACCGCCTCGAACTCGCCACACGCGCCAACCATGTGTCCTTTCGTTTTCATCATTAAGCGATGCAAAGCGGCGGGATCGAGAAGCGGCGGATGCAATAGGTGTAAACTATTGGCGCGTCGGGCAAAACTGGTCAGCTGTTCCAGACTAGGATGAACGGTAGTCTGAAGAAGGGTTTTTTCCGGGAAGCATTCGAGGAAAGTGAGTCCAACATGGCCCCTGGCGCGTGCTGCACCGGATCGTCTCATCATCCTCAGGCTAAAAGGCAAAGTTATCGTAAACAGGGCGATAACTCCTATAACCAAGACGAGATTGAAGCCTCGCATCGAAAGAGCCTTCCTTTCTTTGCGCAAGTTACCTTCCACAAGGATACCCAGTGGAATGAGACTCAAGATCAATAGGAGCGAGAAGGTTGTGTAACGTGATTCCAAGGCTTGGGTTCGGCCAAAGCCGATTCGAGTGATGCACGCCATGATCGAGCTAAGTAACGCGAAACCACCTATCGAGATCCACGGTGCCGCGTTCCGGAGCAGCGCGGTATCCCGGCGACGCCACGTAATCGTTCCCGCAATCAAAATGCAGAGCGCCAGTGCCACGGAGCCGACCGAGACCGGCCAGATCAACGATGCGCCTTCTTCATGCCGTCCGAGGGGAGAGCCAAGAAAAGCGGAAATGTAGCAATAGTAGTCGAGCAAGTTGCGCGAGGAGGCGAGCGGCGGGTGCCAGGGCGGCTTTTGATAATGGAAAAAGTAAAGCCCCGCGGCGCACGTGGCGATCAGTATCCACCCACTCGACCAACGGATCGCTGCCTTGCGGTTACTTCTGTCCGTGCGGAGCAGGAATGTAAGCAGGAGCAAAGGCCACAGGAGCATTCCATTTCCGCCGGAGAAGGTGGCAACCATAGCGCATCCTCCGGCGAACAGGAACTTGACTAACTGCGGCAGCTCTGAACAAAGGACGGCCACTCCGGCGAGAAGGCAGGAAGCTAACAAAAAACATGCGAGCTGATATCCCCAGAGCCAGTTCTCATATTGACAAGGCGAAAAGAGGAGCACGTTGATGATAACCATCAGCATTAGCAACCTCGGCGATGGCAGGCGAAGCGTGCGCCAGAGCACCCATTGCAGGCAAAGCGCGGTGAGGGCACAAAGGAAGACCGAGAAAAACATTTCAGCCCGGGTATTCCAATGGGTGAAGTGTTCGAGAAGGAGAAAGATGATCTTGGGAAAGACGACGCGATGCTCGTTATTTTGCGCAAAGAAGTCTGCAAATGAGAGCCGATGAGCGTGCGCCTTTTCGAAAAGATCCACCAGATTCCATTCGTCCCAAAACGGCACGTTCACGCCGTAGCGTGAGATCAACAAAACCATGATGCCAGCCGGGAGCAGACAGGCCAGCAGAGCGGCGAACACAAATTTCCACCGTTTCGTCAGAATCAGTTCGTCGAGGCGGCTCCTGTGACCACTCGGTTCGGGCGCAGGTGGAACTACGGTTGATATTCCTTGTCGCATCGGTTGCTCGCTTTTGACTCTCCGCACCATTCCCGGTCAACTCGTTTTGCGTTGCGGCTTTTCTCGAGCGTATCCCGAAGCGGCATGCGGGCATTTACCGGACTGATCTGCCCGGTTCGCCTGTCTTTTGCGCGATCAGCACAGAATCGTGCCACTTGTTACTCTCGTTGTCGTAAGACGGCAAATCTTCCCACTGCGTCCATGCTTCGAGAACATCCAGATCCGCGTAGCGCGCGAGCGCTCGCAATCCGTCTGGATAAATGCGCCAGCAATCCAGCGGGAAGCGATGTTCCGGTCCGCTGGAGGGGACAATGATGCAGCAGAGCCCGCCGGCCTTGAGCGCGCGCGCCACCTG
>JACCXL010000234.1 GCA_013697015.1 Chthoniobacterales bacterium
AAGGTGGCATCGAATTGAGCTGCAACATTTCGGAAGATGCCTGCACGCTGCTGGGCGATTCAGTTCAGATTACGCGCGCGATCCAGAATATGATCATCAACGCGATGCAGGCGTCGGCGGAGAAGAAGGGGTCGGTGGCGGTAAGCTGCCTGCGCAAAGACTTCTATGTCGATATCAGAGTCGAAGATACTGGCTACGGCATCACCGCGAACCAACTCGGAAAGATTTTCGATCCTTACTTCACGACCAACCAGGGCAAGAGCGGCACGGGCCTCGGA
The DNA here is from genome assembly GCA_013697015.1 of Chthoniobacterales bacterium. GTDB lineage: Bacteria > Verrucomicrobiota > Verrucomicrobiia > Chthoniobacterales > UBA10450 > JACCXL01. Next base: position 279 of record JACCXL010000234.1, read on the forward strand.
CTCTACATCACAAAAAAAGTGGTCGAAGATCATAACGGGTCCATCAAGGTCGACAGCACTCCGCAGATCGGCACGACTTTTACAGTTCGCTTGCCGTTGCTGAATAATTAGTCTCCGCCGGACGGCGGACTGGGTCAGCGGGAGAAGTGTCGCCGGCTAGGGTCCGTCACCCGCCGGAGAAAGTTGCGATTGGCGCTCTTCGAGTTTCGCTTGTAAGCGTCCCCGCGTTTAGTTTTTCTCAACGAGTGTCTGGGAACGCTTATCAAACCGCGCCGATCTTCCTGATCCGAATGGCCGGCGTCCCGTTCGAGTATCTGGAACGACTTGCGACGCCCGACACCGCTCTTGCTGCCCGCGAGTTGCTTGTTAGGCGCGGCGAATTTGCGCAAGCAAAATCAGCGGTCGAGCATCTTTTACGATCACGTTGCCATGGCTTATCCAAGGAGCTCTTTCGTGCCTGGCGTCAGGCGCTCCGAGCGGGGGCCATGCCGCCGCCAACCAATGAACCATCGCAGGCGTTCGCGACCTGCTGGGAATGTGCCACTAACGTGGCGGCCGCAGAATCGCGCCTCGACCAAGCTCTGCAACGCGAACTTGGGGTGGCGCGCGCCGCTCTTCTGGAAGCGAGCCGGACGGTTCTGCCGGATTACCTGATTTTTGCGGCGGCCGGCGTCCAAGAACTCGCGACCAGACTTTTGGCATTCTCGCCGGGTGTCGGCAGCATTCAGCCGCCGCGTAAGAAAAATGAGCGTGCTCGAGAGCGGCACCTGGTTTTGTTTTTACAACGCGTCTGTGCGAAGAACGACACGCTGAGCAGGTTTGGGCCTGGCGGCTGGGGGAGGGTCGACCGGAACGTTATGGCTCTCGAGCTGGCGCCTCGGACCGGAATCGCTGGACGCGAAACATTTCTCGAGCGCTGGACTGCCCATGGCGCCGCAGCTGCGCTGAACGCCGACCCGGAAATCCGCGCGGACTTGTCGCCGCGCGTGCATCCGAATGGCCGCGTCGAACGCAATCGATTCGTTTTTACCGAGACCGGCGAAACCAGTCCGCTCGACGAGCAGGCAAGCTCGCTCCTCGCCCGCTGCGACGGTCAGACACCAGCGCACTCGTTAGGCCAGATCAAACTGCTCGAACAGCTCGCGGAACAAAATATCATCCGTTGGGAAGTGGAGATTCCTGCGCTGGAACCTCATGCGTTCGATGTCTTGATGGCAGAGATCGCGGGCTGGCGGGAGACTCCGGCGCGCGCACGGTGGATCGAATTGCTTGAGCCGATTGCCGCGTTGCCTAAAAAGTTCGCAGAAACGCATGACACGGTTTCCCGCATCGAAATCATCGATGAAGCGCGCGCGCGCCTCGAAGCGCTGGGCGCCGCACGCCAGACCTCGGACCGCTTTCTTTATTCAGCCGTTAACCCGATCGGCGAGGAATGTTTTCGCGAGTGCGGCTTCTCTATCAGTGAAGATTTGATCAGCGAGGTCACGCACAACGCCGCTCCCTGGATTGATCTCTGGCGCGACTGTTATGCCTTCATCGCCAGCCGCGTCGCCGCTGGTCTCCGCGGCCTGCTCGAAAAGGCGCCGCTGCAAAATGGCGCCGTTTCACTGCCGGCATTTTTGCGACACTGCGAAATGCTGAAAATGCCGCTAACGGGACCGGCTTTGGTCGCCCTCGCTCACATCGCCTTCGAGGAAGTGAAGATCGCGTTTCGCGCGCGGTTGCGGGACCGGGCCGAAGCCGACGAGTGGGAGCTCACGGCCGATGATTGCCATTTCATTCGTGACAACTTTGAGTATCCGCGCTTCGACGAGTACACCTATCCGTCGGCCGATTTGCAGATGGCGGCCGCGTCGGTGGAGGCAGTTGCGCAGGGAAAATATCAGTGGATTCTCGCCGAGCTTCATCCACCGATCGCGCTGCTGCACCACGGCTTTTATTGGTCCTGCCCCGACAAAGCAGCACTTGCGCGAGCGCTGGAGAGCACCACGAAGGGCCATCCCAGTTTTCATTTTGGTTTTTTCGCAGCGGATTTTACCGCCACGACCACCGTGCGCCAGCTCGATGCGATGCCGGGTCTGACCAGTTTTGTCGCGCCGCAACGCGGCAACTCTCGCTGGCGCACGATCCCGCCGGCGGAAATCGAGGTGTATGCCGACCAGGTGACGGGCGACGTCTGTCTGCGAAAGCGTAGCTCGAAGGAACACCTTGGTTCGTTCGCGCGTGCCTGGGTAATTCCACTGGGGTTTCATCCCTTTCAGTTGGGGCGCTCGCCCCACATGCCGCGGCTGCGCTGCGGGAAAGTAATTGTGCAGCGCCAATCGTGGAGCGTTTCCGTGGACGAGCTGATGACCGGTGATTTCACCGGCATTTCGCGTCATCTGGTGCTCGCGATCGAAAGATTGCGGGGTGAGAAAGGCTGGCCGCGTTTCGTTTACATTCGCCCAACCGAGCAGGCGCTCCGCCGCAGCGGCGCGGAGGGGCGCGACAAGGACACGAAGCCGGTCTTCATCGATCTCGAAAGCTATCTCTTTCTCGAGATCTTTCACCGCTGGCTCATGAAGGCCGGCGAGCTGGAAGTAACGGAAATGTTGCCCGCGCCTCACGACTTGCTCTGGCGGGAAACAGATGGCCGCAGGACCTTCGAGCTGAGAACACTGATCGTTCCGAACCGATGAAGGTCGTCGCGATTGCCAACCAGAAAGGTGGCGTCGGCAAAACGACGACAGCGGTGAATCTCGGATTCGCGCTCGCACAAAGAGGAGTGCGCATTTTGCTGATCGATCTCGATCCGCAAGGGAACGCGACCAGCTCGTTAGGCATGCAGGCGCTGGAGGGTGAAGGTCTCTACGAACCGCTGCTGGGAAATGCCTCTCTCAGCGCGCAAATTTTCCCGACACGGCGCGAAGGGCTGTTCCTCGTTCCAGCCGACATCAATCTCGCGGGCGCTGAAGTGGAGATCGCGCGCATGGAGAGCCACCTCACGCGCCTGACGCGAGCGCTCCGGCCCTTGCGCAATGATGGCACCTTCGATTTTGTCCTGCTCGATTGCCCGCCCTCTCTCGGTATCCTGATGACGAATGCGCTTGCCGCGGCGGACGAATTGCTCACGCCCATTCAGTGTGAGTATTTCGCGTTGGAAGGTCTGGTCAAGATCGTGCGTGTGATCGAGCAGGTGCGAGCTTCAGGTGCGAACGATCGGCTTGTGCTGGGCGGCATTGTCATGACGATGTTCGACGGCCGCACAAAACTGAGCGGACAAGTCGTTGCAGAAGTGCGGGAGCACTTTAGCGATCGCGTTTACGACACGGTTATTCCGCGCACGGTGCGTTTGAGCGAAGCGCCCAGCTTTGGCCAATCGATC
>JACCXL010000280.1 GCA_013697015.1 Chthoniobacterales bacterium
CAGCAGCTGAATTTATCCGGCTGACGGTATTCTTGCTGCCATTGCCGCTCACGCATTGACGCGCAGAACGCCCCGGATTAGCGCGCCGCGCGGCGAAAAAGCGCCGCTCACTTCACTAAATGGAGTGTAGCAGGCGGATAAGCTGCGGCAAATACCCTTCGAGCGCGGCGACAATCGCAAGCAGGCCCGCCACGCAGCCAAGGGCGACGATGCGGGAGGAACTCCAGAGCGAGCCGAGGAACGAGAACGGAAGTTGAATCAGCCAGAAGGGAAGCCAGAGGAGTGAGTAAATCGCGATGCTGATCGCTTGTGCACTTCGCTCTATTGCAGATCCCTCACGCAGATGTTTTCGCGTGTCGAAAATCAACCCTTTGAAAACTCCGGCGATTTGTGAAACCAACCCGATGCTAACGAAAAGAACAGCAAAAATCCCCAGCACGAGCGTCATGACGACGAGCTGAATTAGCTGTGGAATATACGGGAACGGCAGCGGCACCGCCTTCATCTGGTGGACGACCATCTTGATCGAGCGCAAATACGGGTTCGCCGGAATACGGGGCACGGTGATCGGGGCATTGCAATGCGGGCAGTTCGTATCGACTCCGCCATCCTGCACACGCGCTTCTATCTGCCGGGCGCAATCGCCGCACTTAAAGCGGATCGTGTTTTTCGTAACATTTTCGCGCACCGATCCGAGCGGATACAGCCTCGGGGCATGCTGTTGAGGGGAAGCCGCGGGGCCGTAGGCCGGCGGGTACGTGGCGGTATCGTGATGAACTGTAGGAGAAGCGTTCATACAGACAAGCTGTAGCACCTTGCACGCCAGCGCGCCGGCTACGCGCACCGAAATTCGCGTTCTTGTTCAAGAGCCCACATGAAGATTGAATGGGATGCCGACTGGGGCGGCAAAGCAAGCTTCCAGCCAGCCACAGCCGTAGAGGGCTGCTCAGATTTTGAGCGTTTAGCCGGTGTCAGTGCGGCCACTTGCACCCGAACTGGGGAAAGTACCGCTGTTTGGCTTCGAGAAGCCGCCGCCCCCGATATTGCCTTTCGGTATCAGGTCGATCAGGCGGATCAGTTTTTCCGATCCGCGCTTTTGCCGCTGACCTTTCACTACTCGCGCAATGGGCGTTTCATTATCGTTCGATTCACTCACTTCTCAGTCTACTGGGGTTGGCAACTTTGATTTAGACCGCCCAAATGCCGATTTGTTCATCAATTCTTGTGGCCTAATGCCGGAGGGACACTATTTCGATACCATATAGAGTATTTTTCGTGATTTCCATTGCCCTGCGCGAAGCACCCCCTTTCGGACAATTTCGGACACAAGGGCTGCGTACTTCTGGCACAATTCCGCCAGTTTCCCTAAATTCGGTTTCCGCACTTCTCGCGTCGATGACCACCGTGTTCCGGCGAAAATCGCGCAGAACCGCGAAAACATCAAAGCCGGTTCGAATCCCGTTAGGGTCGCTACCACCTGCCTAAAGCCGCGAGCACACCGCGAAGAAACGGACGCGCGCGAGGAAGGCATGGACGAGGGCCACATTCTCTTGTACCGAATTAGAGGAACGCCCGAGGAGCGTGAGCGTCCGTTCGACCCACTGCACCGTGAATATCAATCATTTTCTCAACCAGCTGAAGCCGTACTACGATGCGGGACTGATCAATGCCGTCGGAGTCCTCGGAATTTTCGCGCTCGTCGCGGTGGCGCTGGCGCCGAATTTCCTGCGGTGGTTGCACCGGCCGAAACTGCACATTGCGATTCCCGGAAATTACTACGCGCCGAAGCAGGAATTCTCGAACGAACAGATCGGCGTTTACACGCTCTCGGCTCCGTTCATTCTGCGGAATGCGGGCCGGTCGGCGGCCGCGCACATCCGCGCTGTCGCAACCGATTTTTACAAATTCTGGCCCGGCCCAAAGTTCGGCTGCGATCACGTTCGATCATCGCAAAACGCTCTTGAAGGTTCTGACATCGATCTTCCGGCCGGATTTTCCACCCCGATTTTGCTCTGCAGTTTTACGAGCGCGGGGCGATCGAAGAGCGGCTTCGTGATCGGCCGTTCGATCCGTTGCTCGTTCTCGTTTGGCAATGCCGGCGGCCAGGGCGCTCCGCCAGCCGGAGTTAAGTTTACGCCCCCGCCAGATCTAGAAGCGGGAACCTACGTCGCCCGCGTGGTTATTTCGGGATCAAACGTGCTCCCAACATCGAATTTGATCATCATGGAATTAGGTGGAGAAACCAATCCCGAGCTTGGAGAAGAAATTAAGCTGGGCATCGCCGGGAGGCGCGAAACGCACGCCGTCAAGACAGCCGACTCTCGTCGCCAGCGTTTCCGCGCTAGCAGGGGTTGATCGGGGGCGCTTCGAGCCGGTCCGCAGGAATCGTCCCGTCCCTCGGGTGCCGGCGCTTAATCAGCTTGCTGCGGAGGCTGTCCGCGATACACTCGGTCTGGAGATGGAGAGCGATCAAAGTGCAAATTGAAGGCGCCCGCGCGGCCCTGCTGGTCAGCGTTGCCCGCTCGACGCAATCTAATCATGAACAGTCGTAACGGCGTGGTGGAAAACGGCAGCGTCGCGCACTGCTTTAATCCGCGAACTGATATACCGGCCACGGAAGCGGAGGCCGAGCACGTGCAAGATCCGGCGAAATTCAGCCTCGGCGATTTCATTGTCGGTCAAAGCACCGATCCTCTGCGTCCGCCGCCGCAGTTTACGCAGTGGCGCAAGGCCGGGGCTTGGGAGGCGTCGCTCTACGAGCCGGAGCTACTCGCGACGGCAGGGGTGCGGACCACGATCAACTACGACGGGAAACGTCACCCCGTCATCAATCTTTGCTCCTATAATTATCTCGGATTGGCGACCCGGCCTGAGGTGATCGCAGCGGCGGCCGAGGCTTTACAGCGCTACGGCATGGGCGCGTGCGGTTCACCGACGCTCTCGGGAAAGACCGATCTGCACCGCGAACTCGAGCGCCGCGTCGCGGAATTTCTAGGGCGCGAAGATGCCATGCTTTTCAACAGCGGGTTCGGTGGCGCGCTCGGGACGATTTCCGGTTTGTTACGCAAAACCGACGTCGCAGTCTTGGATAATCGCTCCCATCTCAGTTTGCGCGACGGTGCGGTGCTTGCACGCTCGCGCCTCGAGCGTTTCCAACATAACGATCCCGCGTCTCTCGATGCGGCGCTGAGTCGGCGAAAAGGAAAGCGCCAGCTCGTCATCGTCGAGGGCATCTATTCGATGGACGGTGACTTCGCTGATCTCAACCGGCTGCTCGAAGTGGCTGAATCGCATGAGGCGAGCGTGTTTATCGATGAAGCACATTCAATGCTCGCTTGCGGTCCGAACGGTCGCGGCGCGGCCGAGCATTTCGGAGCCGAAGGCCGCATTCGTTTGATCTACGGAACTTTTTCGAAAGCCTTCGGTGCCTTAGGGGGTTTTGTGGCCGGGCCGTCGGAGACGATCGACTACCTGCGATTTTACGCGCACTCCTATGTCTATTCCTGCGCGCTGCCACCCGTGGTAATCGCGGCAATTTTAAAAGCACTCGAGATCGGAACAAGCGAGCCTCAGCTGCGTGACCGTCTCTGGGATAATGCACATTATTTCCGGCAGCAATTGAACGGCATGCGTATTAACACCGGGCACTCGACGACCTACATCATGCCTCTGATCATTGGCGACCGAGCGCGGATGTACCGGCTTGGGCACGAACTCCGCCGCCGCGGTCTGTTTGTCGCGCCGGTCGATTACCCGGCGGTCCCGGAGGAAGGTATTTGCTTCCGCGCTTGCGTCACTGCCAATCACACCCGGGCAGATCTGGATGAAGCGCTGAACATCATCGAGGACACCATCGTCCCCGAGTTGCTCCAGCACGCGTGACGCCAGCGGCGGCCCGTGCGTTTCACGGTGAGCATGCCGCCAGCGATCGAGTGGCTTTCTTGTGTGGTCGCCTGCCACGAGCAGATTGCGCGCGCGTCCGGCCGTCAGCGGAGCGGCCAGTACAAGTGCTCTCCGGACCGACCGTAGCAGATGAGCAACATTGAAGTGACGCCGGTTGCCTCATCGGGCGAGCGTGATCAGTTCATTAAGTTTCCATGGCACATTTACGGGGACGATCCGGCCTGGGTGCCGCCGCTCCTGCTGGAGCGAAAGGAGTTTCTCGATCGGAAGAAGCATCCGTTTTATGAACACGGAGACGCCGCAATTTTTCTCGCGCGTCGTAATGGGAAAATCGTTGGGCGGATCATGGCGAGCGATGATCCGAACTACAACGCCGTCCATCAATCGAATGTCGGTTGCTTCGGACTTTTTGAATGTGTCGATGACCGCAATGTGGCCGCGGCGCTGTTCGACACGGCGGCGGCTTGGCTGCGCCGACGGGGCCGGAACGAGATCATGGGGCCGATCGATTATTCGACGAACTACGTCTGCGCATTATTGATCGAGGGCTTCCAACATCCGCCGACTCTTCTGACCTCGCACAATCCGCCCTACTACGCGGCGCTCATCGAATCGTGCGGGTTCCGCAAGGCCAAGGACTGGTATGCGTGGTGGTTTTCCGAGCCGGCGGAAGCCGTCGTGCGCCTGCGCCGAATCGCGGAGCGATTTGCCAGGAGCCTCGCCGTCTCCATTCGTCCGGTGAATATGAAAGACCAGGCCGGGGAGAGCCGGCGGTTGCGCGAAATTTATAACCAGGCTTGGGAAAAAAACTGGGGCTTCGTCCCGTTCACGTCGGCGGAATTCGATCACCTGACGAAGGAACTCAAGCCGATCGCCGTGCCGGAGTTTACCTTGCTGGCGGAGGTGGGAGACGAGCCGGTGGGATTCCTTCTTTACCTGCCGGACATCAACGTCGCCCTGCGTCATCTTAACGGACGGCTCACAACTTTTGGCGTGCCGATCGGGCTCGCGAAACTTTTGTATTACAAGAGTCGGACCAAAACGGGCCGTCTCGTCGCGCTCGGCGTGGTCCCGAAATTTCGTCGCCACGGCGTCGCGGAGAAACTCGTCCTGCGCATCATCGAAGACGCCATGATAAAAAACGGCGTGACCGGAGAGTGCAGTATGACGCTGGAAGACAACCGTCTGATCAATCGCTTTCTCGAAGCGATCGGCGCGGACAGATACAAGACGTACCGGATTTATCGGCGCGCCGTGCGTGATCCATTGCAGGTTCCTCCGAGTTGTCCCTCGCTCACCAGGTCAGCGTAGAGTTGGACTAACTTAGCTCGAATCGTATCTCTGCTAAATTGTCCGATTAGTCTCTCTGAAATCTTCACCGCTTCAGCATGGAAAGATCGGTCGGCGATCAATTGCTTTGTCATAGAAATGAACTCTTCCGTGTTAGCGGCCTTCAAATAAGGGTTAACGTAAAGGCACCGATACTCCTCGATGTCTCTAAAGACGACAGGAAGGCCGCACGCCGCAGCCTCAAGGGGTGCGAGAGGACAGTTTTCCTGATACGAGGGAAATAATAGAATGTCGGCCGCTGCGTAAACGAAGGGCATATCCATCAAGTCAAGCACGCCAGTGAATTGAACGTGCTGCGCAGCGCTGGCGATTCGCTCGTCGATTCTGGCAATGCCTTCGGTCAGTTTTCCGAAGGGTCTTCCGCCGACCCAGACAAATTTCGCCTGCGGAATCGCTGCGGCGACATCCAGAAAATCTTCCACGCCTTTTCTTCCCTGCAATTGGCCGACTCCGAGCACGACCAAGTCCTTCTCTTGTAATCCCAGCATTGCGCGGCCTTTGCCCCGTTTCTCTTCCGTCCGCTTCCAACGCTGGATAGGTACAGAGTTAGGAAGGTGTCTTATCTCTGTCTTCACTCCCAAGTCCCTAATGGCTCGTTCAACCAT
>JACCXL010000284.1 GCA_013697015.1 Chthoniobacterales bacterium
TGATCTTCGAAAATTATTCGGAGTGCTACCACTGTCCGGGGGTGCATCCCGCGCTCTCGAAATTGACGCCGTTCGATTCGGCGGAGAACGATCTGTGCGAAGGGCCGTTTCTCGGCGGGTTCATGCCGATCAAGCAAGGCAAGAGCCTAACGATGAGCGGCAACGCCTGCGCGCTGCCGGTGGGCGACGTCAATGCCAAGGATTCGCATCGCGTCTTCTATTATTCCATTTTCCCGAACATGCTGCTGAGCATGCATCCTGATTATATCATGGTGCATCAACTCTGGCCGCACGCGCCGGAACGGACGCTCATCGTGTGTGATTGGTTTTTCCATGCGGAAGCGTTCGATCGTCCCGACTTTCATCCGGACGACGCCATCGAATTCTGGGATATGACCAACAAACAGGACTGGCACGTGTGCGAATTAAGCCAGCAAGGGATCGCTTCGCGTGCGTACGAACCGGGTCCGTATTCCTCCAGGGAAAGCATCCCATCTGCGTGGGATCGGGAATATTTGCGGCAGATGAGCTAAAGCCAGCTACGAGTTGGGAGGGAATCGGTGGATCGAGCAGTCCCTTGCTCGATGTTAGGACTTAATGCGCCATTGGCGCCACTCGTTAACATCGCCCGACGGAGCGGCCGATCCACCTCCGTGCGCGCGCGCGGTTCAGGCGGGAAGGAACGCCGGGGTCGCGAAAATGCCCGCCGAGACTTCTTCGGCGGCCTCGTCTTCGATGCTCTGCAAGGGCGCGAAGCGATCGGAGCGGAAGCCGCGTTCGATGCCGTGGGCATTGAGAGGTCCGGTGATCTCGCAGAGGTAGACGGCCGTCTCGCCTTCTTCGCCCGTGAGCCCAACGCCCGGAACAATATCGCGAATCGTGTAGGTAGTTCCTTCTTTCGGGAGCTCAGAATAAAGTTGCTCGATCCCAAGCGGAAACTTGCCGTCAACGCAAACGACTTTCTGGTTCGGAAGAAACATGCGGGTCACACTAGCACGCGAGGTTCCGCATGGACAGCCGCCGTGGCTTCCATCACCTTCGCGCTGTTCCCATGGCGTCTCTCTCGGATTCCGCGCTCATTCTTCTGCATGAATGGGTGCAGGGGGAGAGTTTGAGAAGACACTGCTACGCGGTGGCGGACTCGATGCGGCACTTCGCGCAATTGCGTGGCGCGGACGCAGATCTCTGGGAGGCGGTGGGTTTGCTGCACGACATGGATTACGAGCGGCACCCGAACCAGGAGCAAAACTCGACCGACGGGCATCCGTTCGTCGGCGTCGCTGTCCTGCGCGAGCAGGGCTGGAGCGAGGAAGTCTGCCGCGCGATTCTTTCGCATGCGAATTACGCGGGGGTCGCGCGCGAAACTCCGCTCGAGCGCACCCTCTTCGCGGTGGACGAGCTGAGCGGTTTCGTAATGGCAGTGGCGCGCGTCCGGCCCTCGAAGAGCATCCACGAGGTCGATGTGGCGGCGGTCCGCAAGAAGATGAAGGACAAGGCGTTTGCCCGTGCGGTCAGTCGAGAAGACATCGTGAGCGGCGCGGCCGAGTTGGACATGCCGCTGGAGGAGTTAATCGCTGGGGTGATTGCCGCGCTCAAAACGGATGCGGAACGGCTGGGACTGGCGGGCGGCTGATTAACCTCCACGCCCGCCCTCGCTCGATTCCAAGGCGAAGGGGCGTGTGGGAACGCAGGATATTTGTCTCGCGTTCGCGTCATCCGGTTGATAAAAACAGCCATGCAAGAACCCAAATTCGAGATTTGGAACTCGGAAAAGAACGGCCAGTGGTATTGGCGCTTCAAGGCGGGCAACGGGCAAACGATCGCGACCGGCGGCGAAGGATATTCGGGCCGGCGCGATGCCTTGCGCGCGATCTCGCGCTTACAAGCCTCCCATCGTTCGAAGATTTACAGCCTCACCCCACCCACCGTTAAGTAGGGGCGACGCTTCAGCATCGCAGGCGATCGAAGCTGGTTGCTGCGGTCTGATCAGACCCGCAGCGCCGGAGATGCCACGGAACTGGTCATCAACGGCTGGAATCGTGCGCGCGAACAGTCCTGAGCCTGGGACGAGAGTCGCTCTGCGGCAGCGGATCGAGTCTGCAGGCCGAACAAATGGTGTAGACTGGGTGGGCCGCGGGAATAGCGAGCGTAATAAACTTCACGACCGTCTTACAACGGACACATACGACCGGCGTCCCCGATTCTTCCACTTTCTGCCGCTGTCCGTTCACTAACCGAAATCGCCTCTGGCAGCAATTGGTTTTAAAAAAATGCGATTGATCTCATTATTGGATTCAACTCAGGAACAGGATGGAAGAGTTGCGTGATCTACGAAACTCCGTGCTTTATGCGCTCGCGATTGCGGGCTTTCTCACGATCGCGAAAGCTTGGTGGACGCAATTCGCCGCTCGGAGTAAACGTTTCCCGCGCCGCCATCGTGACGCATTTCGATTTCCGACAACTATGCCTCGCCAAGTTCCACAGCAAATTGCCCGCGTCGTTTCCCTGCTGAGCGCGCTACTCGCTCTCGGCGGCTGTGAAACGATGACGGACATGATCACCGCCAATGTGCCGGAGACACATGGTGGCCGCGCTTCCGTCGTAGTAAACTTGCGGCAGCAACAGGCCTATCTCTTCCGGGGCGGGGTTCAGACGGCGTCTTCCAGGATTTCGAGTGGACGCGAAGGGCATCGCACGCCGATTGGTCGCTTTCGCGTCATCCGCAAGGACGAGGATCATCGCTCCAGCCTCTATGGCGATTACGTAGATTCGTCGGGCCAAGTCGCGCGAGCCAACGTGGACGTGCGGAAGGGTCGGAAGCCGGCCCACTCACATTTCGTCGGCGCGCCCATGCCGTTCTTCATCGAGTTTTCTCCCAGCTATGGATTGCACGCCGGGTATTTGCCTGGTGTTCCGGCGTCGCACGGCTGCATTCGCATGCCGTATTGGAAGGCGCGTCAATTCTATCGCGCGGTGCATCTCGGGACGCCCGTGGTCGTGAAGCCGTAGCGTTTCCCGCGCGCATTCCGCGTGATTACCGGCCGAGCAGTGAGCGAGAAGCCCCGGATTCTAATCGTTGGCACGGCAGGGCGGCTCGGTTCCGCGCTGCTGCGCGAGTATGGGAAATCCGCGGAGGTGACCGGGTTCGACCGCCACTCCCTCAACTTCGGGAATGCGGAGACGATTCGTCAAGTGCTGGAAGCCGTGCGCTTCGATGTTCTGATCAACTGCGCGGCCCAAACGAATGTCGACCGTTGCGAAACCGAACGGGCAGAGGCCTGGGCAGTGAATGCCGAAGCTCCCAAAGTCCTGGCGGAAATTTGCACGAGGCAGGGCGCGAAGCTCGTGCACTTCAGCACCGATTACGTTTTCGATGGCACCAAATGCGAGCCGTACACCGAGACCGATCCCGCGATGCCAGTAAGCGTATACGGCGAATCGAAGCTCGCGGGTGAGCGCGGAGTTTTTGAAAGCGATCCTCGACACCTCGTGGCTCGCGTTTCATGGGTCTTCGGACCGGATCGGACGAGCTTCGTCGACGGCGTGCTGGAGAACGCAAAAAACAATGAAACCGTGGCAGCGGTGGCAGATAAATTTTCCACGCCCACTTACACGATCGATCTCGCTCCCATGCTGCGGCCGTTTCTCACCGACGACACA
>JACCXL010000299.1 GCA_013697015.1 Chthoniobacterales bacterium
AGGGGGAGGTAAAGCGATTGCGAGGGATGATGGCACAGCTGGCGACGGCGCTACAGAAGTTAAGCGTGACGGTCGCCGACCTGCGTCTCACTGAGATGCAGTACGAAGCACTCGCTTTCGTGGAAGACTTGCGCGCGAAAGTCAGCACCGAATTCCCGGATCAGTCGGCCTCGATCAACTGGCAAATCACGAAGCTAGACGGTTTGATCAACGTCGATCCACAGCTTTTGCTGGAGGCGATGCTGGAGTTATTCCGCAATGCGTTGCAGCACAGCCGGGGAGACGGCGACATCATTGTGCGCGCCGGCAGCGACGGCACGCATTTCAAGATGGAACTGGAAGAACCGAAAAAGGATTTTGCGGCGCAGCCAGGCTCCTGGGGTCGGGAACCATTTCGCCATGTCCAGCACGGGCGTTACGGTCTCGGTTTGCATCGGGTTTGCCGCGTGATCGGGGCACATGGCGGCAAATTCAAGGCCACCTACGACCCGGGTCGGTCGGCTTTGATCACATCGGTGTTGCTGCCGAAGGTTTCGCCATCGCAGGAGAGCGCTCGCGGCAATTAAATGTGAATGCGGAGCGGCCGGCGCCGTCGAATTCGGCTTCCGTTTCCCGAACCAATGGCAAGAATGTCCATGGTGAGAGCTTACAATGGCTGCTGAAAATCGGCGTATCCTGATTATCGACGACGAGCGCCCCATCCTCCTGACGCTGGAGGCGCTGCTCGGCCGTCACGGTTATCAGCCGGAGACGGCGGCGAATGCTTCCTACGGGTTGCGCGCGCTCAAGAGCCACCGGCCGTCGGTGGTCCTTCTCGATCTGCAGCTGCCCGACGCAGATGGACTCGAAATGCTGGAGCAGATCAAGCGCGAGCATCCGGACACACAGGTGATCATCCTGACTGCGCATGATTCGTTGAGTAACGCAATCGAATCCATTAAGCGGGGCGCTTATCATTTCATCAGCAAGCCGTATGCGCCGGAAGAGCTGCTTAGCCTGATCGACAAGGCGCTCGAGAAGCAGTCGCTGCTGCGGGAAACGGAACAACTGCGGCAAAAAACACTGCAACTCGAGAAGCGGTTGGAAGCCGCGGAGACACGTCTCGCGCCCGTCTTTACAAGCAAGGTGATGCAGGAGATCCAGGAGTTGATCAATGCCATGGCGCCGTCGGAGGCGAACGTTCTCATCACGGGAGAGAGCGGCGTAGGCAAGGAAGTGATCGCCAATGTCATCCATAGCCGGAGCCGCCGGGCGAACAAGCCAATGGTGAAGTTGAACTGCGCCGCGTTTCCACAGGCGATGATTGAGTCGGAGCTTTTCGGCTACGTGAAAGGCGCGTTCACAGGCGCGATGAACGATTTCGCCGGCATGATCGCGGAAGCCAGCGGGAGCACGCTCTTTCTCGACGAAATTTCGGAAATGCCGCCGGACCTGCAGACACGATTCCTGCGCGTTCTCCAGGAGCGCGAGTATCGCCCGCTCGGCAGCACACGCACTCTAAAGGCGGACTTCCGCCTGGTGGCCGCAACCAATCGGCCGATCGCCCAGGCGCTGGCCGAAAATCGTTTGCGTTCGGATTTATACTACCGGCTGAACACGTTTCAGATCGAAATTCCGCCGTTGCGGCAGCGGAAGGAGGATATCCCCCCACTGGTCGATTCCTTCGGCAAGCAATTTGCCCAACAGCTGCGGAAAACCGAGCCGCAGATCGCGCCGGAGGCTTTTCAGAAACTGCTCGATTACCGATGGCCGGGAAATGTACGCGAGTTGCAGAACGCGATGGAATACGCCGTCGTCCTGGCGCGGCAGGGGGTGATCGGAATCAAAGAGCTGCCGGCGGAAATTCAGCTGCCGGTGGCGCTGCAAAACGTGGAGCGAAATCAGGGCGACAGGACCAACGCGCGGAGCCTCGACGATGTGGAACGGAACGCGATTCTCCAGGCATTAGCGCAGTCGCACGGCAATAAAAAGAAAGCCGCGGAGATTCTCGGAATTCAGCGGCCCACGCTTTATAATAAGATGAAGCGTTACGCCATCGAACTGTGATCCGCTCTCAGTTGGGTTAAGCTTGGCCGCGTGCGCCTAAAGGAGCGGGCGCGACACATCGCCTGATTCATCTGATGTCCGGCCATCTTGAGAAAGTCCTCGCGAACGCGGAGCGCCAGCTCGCCTCCAGCGGGAAACAGCTGCCGACGGAGACCCTTCCTCTCTACAAAAAGTTTCTTAAAATCGAGGAGCACCGGCTCCGCTTGAAGCACCAGGCGGGCGGTGGCGGCCGCGAAATTTGCGCTCGCCGTGCCGATTTGGTCGACGTTCTCCTTCGGCATGTCTTCGCCGCTGCGACGAACTCACCGCAGCGAGACAACGGGGAAAACAAATGTCCACTCGCGCTTCTCGCTCTCGGCGGCTACGGGCGCGCGGAACTCAATCCCTCCAGTGATGTGGACGTGATGTTCGTGCACCGGGCATCCTCTGGGAAGATCGCCGGCAATGACACCGCGGTGATTGAACAGGTGCTCTATCTCCTGTGGGACATCGGCTTTAAAGTCGGGCACTCGACCCGATCGATCGATGAAGCAATCGAGCAGGCTAACGCTGAGATGCTCACGAAAACGGCTTTGCTGGAAGCACGGTTTCTCGCCGGAGATGCGGCGCTGGCGCGCGAATTTCGCGAACAGTTTCGCCATCGATGCGTCGCCGGTCAGGAGCGCGATTACGTCGCGATGCGCATGCACGATCAGGCGGCACGGCACGCGAAGTTCGGCGACAGCGTCTACATGCAGGAACCGAACGTGAAGAGTGGATGTGGCGGGTTGCGCGATTATCAAAATCTTCTCTGGATCAGCTATTTCGAAGAAGGCGCACTCACCACAACGTATCTCGTGGGGAAAGACTGGCTCACCGAGTCAGAGCAGCGCCGGATTGATCAAGCCTACGATTTTCTGCTGCGCATTCGCACCGATCTGCATTACGCGACCCGGCGCGCGACCGATGTGCTGCACCTTAATTTGCAAGAGCAGATCGCGAGACGGCTCGCTTATCGACAGCCCTCCCCGGTGCTGCGGAGCGAAGCGCTCATGAAAGATTACTACGCCCATACCCGTGACATATTCCGCGTGACGGAGCGCATCACGGAACGATATGCGCACGCCGGTTCGCTCGGCGGAGCGCGTTCCCTTTTTTCTTCCGCGTCACCGTCAGGCGCGCAAGAGGAACCGATCGAGGAATTCGTGCGCCGGGACGATCAGCTCGACGCGCCCAATCGGATGATCTTCGCGGATCGCCCAGAATTGATGATGCGCGCCTTCCAAATCGCGCAGGACCACGATCTCGATCTCAGCCCGCAGTTGTCCGATTTGATCGCGCGTAATCTTGGGCGCGTGACGAAGGTTTTTCAGTACGCGAAGGCACCACGGGAAATCTTCGAGCAGATCCTTTCGCGCAAGGGAAAAGTGGGACGGATTCTGCGCCTGATGCATCGGACTGATTTTCTCGGCCGTTACGTGCCGGAGTTCGGACAACTCACGTGCCTCGTGCAGCATGAATTTTTTCACCGTTACACGGCGGATGAACACACTCTCGTCTGTATCGAGAAGCTGGACGCTCTCACGAACACGGAACATACGGCGCTGCAAGGGTATGGGGCACTGTTTGCGGAACTCGATGACCCGCTGATCTTGTATCTGGCGTTGTTACTTCACGACACAGGCAAGGCGGTAGGGGCGCGACCGCACTCCGAAGCCAGCGCAGTTTTCGCCCAGCGGGCGGCCTTACGGCTTCAACTCAAGCCAGAACGCCGCCGCTCCCTTATCCTGCTGGTAGACCATCACGTCACGCTCTCCAACACCGCGCAGCAACGAAATGTCGACGATCCCGCCACGGCCGTGGAATTCGCGCAAATCGTTAAGGACAGGAAGAATCTCGACGCTCTCATGCTCCTCACCCTGGCGGATGGGCAGGGCACGAGCGCGGAGAGCTGGTCCGATTGGAAAGAGGCGCTCGTTTGGCAGCTTTACTCCGCCACCGCCGATTACCTGAACGATCAGGGGTCTTTTTTTCACAAAACCCGGATCGAACGAGAATCATGGCGACACTCCGTGGCGGATTTGCTGCCGCCGGATTTTGCGGATGAAATCGAAGCACATTTTGAATTCATGCCGGACAATTATTTCCGCGCCTTCGATGTGCCGGACATTGCCTCGCACATTCGACTATTCAGGCAATTTCTGGAGCAGCTCTATCTACGCGATCTTCCGGCCCTGACCCCGGCGATAAGGTGGGAGATTGCGGCCGACGGCAGTCACAGTGTCGCCTCTGCCTGTACCTGGGACGGTCAACAACTGCTCGCCAAATTAGCGGGGTCGTTCTCGATCGTGCCGATGAACATCCTGAGCGCCGACGTGTTCACCCGTGGTG
>JACCXL010000038.1 GCA_013697015.1 Chthoniobacterales bacterium
ATGCGACCCGCGGCAATCGCGAGGAGGGCATTCTGCACCATATGCGAGCCGGGAACGGACAGCTGAGCGCGGCAACGGTGCGCCCCCTCGACGATTGTGAACTCGGATCCTTCGCCCGTCTGCCGCACGTCCGTGGCGCGCACGGTCCCGTGATTGATGCCGGCAAAGATCGTCTTCGCGCGCGTACGGTCCGCGATGCTCGCGCTGAAATCATCGTCGGCGTTCAGGATGACGTTGCCGTCGACTCCAATCGCTTCCACCAGCTCGCCCTTCTCTGCCGCAATCGCTGCACGCGTCCCGAAAAACTCGATGTGCGCCACGCCCACGTTCGTGATCAGAGCGACGTCGGGTCGAGCGAGTTTCGCGAGGGCCGCAACCTCGCCCGCGTGATTCATCCCGATTTCCCACACGCCAATTTCGTCCCGCGCGCTCGCCTCCAGCATTGTGCGCGGCAGACCGACGTGGTTGTTGAGGTTGCCCTCGGTTTTTGTGACGCGAAACCGCCGCCCAAGGACGGCGGCCACGAAATCTTTCGTGCTCGTTTTTCCGTTGCTCCCCGTTATGGCCACGACTTTAAGAGGCAAAGTCTGGCGATAGTGCGCGGCGATTTGTTGGTACGCCGCCAGCGTCTCGGCGACGCGCAGCACCGCGCATGAATCAGGAACCGATTCCTTCCAGTCTCGATCCACGGCCACGGCAGCAGCGCCGCGCCCCACGGCCGTCGCCACAAAGCGATGCCCATCGAAATTCTCGCCGCGCAACGCGACGAAAAGATCGCCCGGTCGCAGCGTGCGCGAGTCGGTACTGACGCGATTGATCATCGAGTCCCGGTTACCGGAAACAATTTCGCCACCGGCGAATTGAGCGAGGCGTGCGAGTGGAAGAGCGTCCATTATTCGAACTCGAGAGGACGGTCTTCCAGCGCGCGGCGCGCCAGTGCGATGTCGTTGAACGGGATCGTGTGATCCGCGAATTCCTGATAAGTCTCGTGGCCTTTGCCGGCGATGAGCACGATGTCATGCGGTTGCGCCAGCGCCACCGCCCGCGTGATCGCGTGGGTCCGATCGACAATTTTTTCGTAGCGGCCGGATCGGAATCCTTTTTCGACATCGGCGATGATCGCATCCGGATCTTCCTTCCGCGGATTGTCGGAAGTGATGATGCTGAAATCGGCATTCTCGTCCGCCACTCGGCCCATCAAAGGCCGCTTCTGCCGATCTCGATCCCCGCCGCAGCCGAAGACGACAAGCAAGCGGCGCGGATTCAGCTCCCGCAGCGTCTTCAGGACATTCAGGAGCGCGTCATCCGTGTGGGCGTAATCGACGAAAATCTGGAACTGTCGTTTCGCCGGGACTGCCTCGAGCCGGCCAGGCACTTGCGGAGATTTCCCGAGGCACAGAATCGCATCACGCAGATGGACGCCAAGGCTGCTGGCGGCCGCTAGCGCCGCCATCGAATTCGCCACATTAAACCGGCCGATCAACGGCACGCGCACAAGATAGCTCCGGCCGCGCGCGTCCAATTGATAAGATGTACCGCCAAATTCCATCCGGTAATTCGAAGCGCGAAAGTCCGCGCTCGCCCCCAACCCGTAGGTCACGACCGGAAAATCTTTCGGCATTCGCGCAATGATCTGGCCTCCGAAGCGATCGTCGGAATTGATCACCGCCACCGGTTTCATTTTCGTTTTCTGCCCGGCGAGGCCGGTGAAGAGCTGCAGCTTCGATTCGAAGTATTGCTCCATTGTCCCATGAAAATCGAGGTGGTCCTGCGTGAGATTCGTGAAGACCGCGACATCCCATTCGAGACCATGCGTGCGTCCCTGGGCGAGCGCGTGCGAAGAGACTTCCATGGCTACGGCTTTGCAGCCGGCGTCCGTGATCTGCGCGAGCAGTTCCTGCAAATCAAGTGACTCCGGTGTCGTGCGCGTGGCGGGCAAGACGCGTTCTCCGATTTCGTATCGCACCGTCCCGATCAAGCCGCAGCGCAGTCCGGCGCGTTCGCAGATGTGTTTGAGCAGAAAAGTGGTCGTCGTTTTGCCGTTCGTGCCGGTGACGGCCGCCATTTTCAGGCGGCGCGCGGGACGGCCGTAGAATGTCGCCGCCAGATCGGCGAGCGCGTTCCGCGCGTTGTCGACGACGAGGCAGGTGGCGCGCGCGGATTTCTCCTCCTGCTCGGAGACGATTACGGTTGCGCCCTTTTCGATCGCCTGATTGATGAACTGGTTGCCGTCCACTTTTTCTCCGCGCAGCGCGACGAAGAGGCCGTTCCTCTGCATTCTCCGCGAGTCATAGGCGATGCCTTCCACATTGCGATCCAGCGGACCGACGATGCGGCGCGTTGGGATGGCCGCGGCGAGAGTTTTGAGCTGCATGAGAAGTGGCGTGTCGGGCGCAATGCGCTCAACGCCGCGCAGGATTGGTTAAGGCTACGCGTCCCTGCGTCACTGGTTTGCCGAGTTCCTCATGCGGCTCAAGGTCAAGATATCTCGCGGCTTTTTCGGCGATGTGAGAGAAAATCGGGCCCGCCACGAGCCCGCCGTAATTCAACTCCGGCTTGCTCGTGTGCGCATCGTCCAGCACCACGAGCCCCACAAACTCGGGCCGGTCAGACGGCAAGTAGCCCGAAAAGGAGACGACATATTTCCCCTGCTCGTAGCCGCCCTTCGGATTCACCTTCTGTGCCGTCCCGGTCTTGCCGGAGATAGTGAAACCAGGCACGGCCGCGGCCGCCGCCGTGCCGCGATCGCTCACCACACCCCGGAGCGCGTCGCCGATTTCTCGCGCGGTCTGCGCCGAAACGACCTGGCGCAGCACGACCGGTGAAAACGTGCTCACGATCTGCCCATCCTGTGTCGTGAC
>JACCXL010000303.1 GCA_013697015.1 Chthoniobacterales bacterium
GTTGTCGAAGTGCTGAGCGACGGCACCGAGCGGCCTTTCCAGGACACACCTGTGCGTCCGATGACGGAGGCGGAGATCGAGGCGGCGGCGATTGCCGATCCCGATGCGCGGCCCATGACAACCGAAGAGCTACAGACGGCGCGACGGGTGCCGCGCATCAAGACGCTGCGCCGGGCGCTCGGACTAACGCAGGAGGAATTCGCCGGGCGTTATCACATCCCGCTCGGCACTCTTCGGGACTGGGAGCAAGGGCGCACCGAGCCGGATCAACCGGCCCGCGCCTATCTCAAAGCCATTGCAGGCGATCCGGAGGCGGTTCAGCGCGCGCTGCAGTCCGCCACCCCTGATCCCCGGCGATAGGCACAATGGAATTCAAGCAGCCTTCGGCGAAGCGCCACGCCCTTTTGCAGGCTGGCTAATGCTCGTTGAGGATGCGCCGGAGTCACGTTCTGTCGTGCGCGATAGTTCACCTCATTTTCCGGTTTTCCCGGAATTCCGTGGCGCGTCATACCTCCAGCGCTACGAGATATTGTGCCGGAAGCTGACGCACGAGCGGCTCTACACCACGGCGACCGTACTGGCGTCGCCGCGCACGGCGGCGAGCACGGGCGAATATCTCGAGCTTTCCGAACTCACCAGCCTCAGGACTTTCATCACGAATTTTGCCGGGCATATTGCAGCCTAGGCCGCACGGGAAACGTAGCAACCGGCACCCCCTGAAACTTTTTCACGTTGAAGTGGCGGAATGAGCGACGCGAATAGCGAGCTTCCTTGGACTATAAGCCAAGCTCACTGTGTGAACCGAGGCGCACGAGTTCGAGGCTGTCATCATCCGGCTTGCGGTAGATGAGAACGAGATCGGGCCTCAAGTGGCAATCGCGGCAATCGCTCCATTCGCCGGAAAGAGGATGATCGAAATTCCGGCGCGGCAGCGGCGTACCGGCAGCCAGAAGATTCACAATCTCCATGAGCATGGCATCAAGCTTTCTACTGTGTACGCTCGACTTCTCACGCCTGTAATCACGCCGGAAGCGGCTTGTGTATTTAACGTCCCGCATTCAAACTTTTGAGCAGCTTTTCCGGTTTGCCGGCGTTGACCAGTTTGCGCGGCGTGCGGCCTTTATTGCCTTGACGGTCTCGGCATTGGGTACGTGCAGCTCGAACGGCAGGGACTTCTCCGCCGCGACGCGGACAAGCAGAAGGCGGAAGGCATCGGACACAGTGAGTCCTATCGTCTTCAGCACAGCAGCCGCTTCCCTCTTTGTGTCTTCGTCGATACGGGCGCGAACAACGGAATTATCGGTCATGGTTGAATCTCCCTCTGAGCTACAGTGTAGCCCAAAAATCAAAAAAAGTCCACACTTTCAGACAGACGCGGAACGCCGCGAGAAAGCCCGCCTGCGTTCGGAGCGCTGGCGGCGGGCGCACGGCATAGGGCCAAGACGGCCCGCGCACGGCCATGGCTTGCGGAAGGCGTTTCCCGCTCGACATGGTACAGGCGGCACAAGCGGGCGCGGGAGGCGGCGGCTGTGGCATGTACACGCGCCGGCCTGGACCGTGCGGAATCTCTCGCAGCCATGTCGGACGTTCGCCGCCAACGCCGTCCGTCTCCAGCTTCACGCGTTGGCTTACAATCTTGCCAATTTCCTGCGTACGCTGGCGACGCTGGAGCCGATCAAAGACTGGTCGCTGACGAGCCTGAAGGAAAAACTCATCAAGATCGGCGCGAAGGTCGTGAGCCACGGCCGCTATGTCGCGTTCCAGATGGCCGAGGTCGCCATCCCTCGGAATCTGTTCGCCGACATCCTACGGTTCATCGCGGAACTTCGACCGCCGCCAGTCACATCAACCGCGTAAAGCGTTCGTTCGTTACGCGTCGTGCCAAACTCACGGGAGGACTGTGTCCAAATGACGGGAAAAATATCGTCCCGCGCCATCGGCTGCCGCTCAGAGGCCAACGACGCGCCAACAGCCGCCCGCCTCCGGGGACTCCCGGATCAAATATTTACACACCGAATCCCCTGAACAGGGGGCGCGGAGGAAGCGGTTTCGTGATAATCAATTCTGGCGATGCGGGCTCTCATCATCCGGCGGATGTCGGCTTATCACGACAAAACCAGGCATGACTACAAAACCAGGCATGACTAAATGAGCACCGAAGTCTTCCGATTCGTCACCATCCGCCCACCACAGGAGGTCACGCCCGCCGAGGCGGCGGTCGTCGTCGACCTTGGGCTCGCGCAGAGCTCGTTCGTGGATTCTCTTCGCCAGCTGCGGGTCGATGGGACGCGCAGCGGCATGATCGGCGCAGCAGTCGCCTTCACTCAGTCGGAGGCCTTCATCGGCTCGCCGCAGAGGATCGACAAACCATTCATCGACTTCATGGGAGCGGCACAGCAACTCCCCGAGCACGACTTCTTCAACGCCGCGATCCAGGGCGTTCAAATCGATCTTCGGCGCGTCGCCAGAGGACTACGTCAAGCGCGACGTGTTCACGGCGACGTACGTTCGTAGCGCCGACAGCGTTGTCGCGGTGGCGATCGACAGCTCGATCTCAGCGAAGGTGCGAGCGCTGTTAGTGAGGATCGCGAGGATCCTCTGGCTGATCCGCAGGATGGCCGACGCGGCGCCGGTGTCACAGCAGGAGTTTGCGGGCGCGCCGCTCATACTGCCGCAGGGCGTCTTTCCGCTGCCCGCTGCCGATGCCGCGCTCTGCGCGAATCGGAGGGCAATATGCCGTTGCCAGCCAGGCGAACACCGAAGCTCGCCAGCAGCGACTGGCGGGTCTGACGACCGAGATCGCTTCATATCGGCAGGTGGCCGACGAGCTCTTGACCTCCTTCGCGCGGGCCGGTGCACAGCCCGCAGCGAACCCCACGG
>JACCXL010000313.1 GCA_013697015.1 Chthoniobacterales bacterium
CCGTAGTTCCGTTGGAGGAGGAGCGCGGTGATCACTCCGAGGAGAACCGCAATGATCGCGAAATCCAGCTTGCGCCCGGTGCTTCGTGTGATCGATGCCTCCGGCGCCACCTCCTCGGTGCGCTTCAAGCCTTCCGGAGTCAGCTCAAAAGCCCAGGCGAACACAAGCGCGGCCGGCAAACCGATCGCCAGGAGAACCACGACAAGCCGGACCGTCCACTTGGGAATTTCGAAAAACGGGAAGACCTGAGTCGCGCCCTGCACCACCGCCCATCCAACCAGCAGATACGCGACGGCAACCTTGTAGACATTTCGCCGTTTCAGCTCGGCGAGAATCTTCGTGAAGCTCACCGCTCCGCGCTATTTGTTCGAAGCCTTCGGTGCGAGTGAGGCGACAATGTTGTCGAAGCGCGGATCGCCGCGGAGCGAGTCCCATTGGGGCTGGAGCATCAGAAAGCCGTAGCTGAGAAAATTCGGCACGCGCTCCAGCGACGCGATCTGTTCGATGGCGAGTTCTTTCTCACCAGTCCAGGCGTAGATTTGCGCCAGGTTGGCGGCGAGAGCAGGGCCGTCGAGGGCATCCTTGGAACCGGGGAGCAACTCGCACGCGCGACGGCCCTCGAACAGTGCCTTTTGTTTTCGCCCGAGACCGGCGTCGATCATCCCCAGGAGGCTGAGAGCGGCGGCGAAATCGGGCTGCTTCTTCACAATTGTTTGTACCTCACTGCGGGCGGCGTTAAAGGCGGCTCGCGCTTTGGGTCGATCGCCCTGGCAATGGGCGATGACGCCCTCCCAGTAGGCGTGGGGATAATTCACGCCGTTGGTGACCAGGCCATCTCTGGGATAGTGCGATAGAACCCGAGCGGCGGCGGCTGGCGTGCGTTCGCAAAGGGCGTAGAAGGGATCATCCACCTCAGGCGCGACGCTCGGATCCTCTGCGAGAAGTGCCGCCAACATCGTCTGGAAGGGCTTAATATCGGCCCGCCAATCGAGTTCGACACCGGCGCGAAGGATGCGTGTCGACGGGTCACGCGGCATGATTGCTAGCGCCCGGTCGTAGGTCCGCGCTTCATCGGCATAGCGATGCTGCGACTGATAAGTCAAAGCCAGCTGCTGGAGGGTAAAGAAGTTCCGCGGATCTATTTCAAGCGATCGCTCAAGGTTGCGGTTGGCTTCTTCCCAATAGCCTTCGCGGCGGTCGATATAGCCGGTATAGGCGAAAACTTCGGCGTCGTTAGGCAGCGTGCGGCGAGCAACCGCCAGCTCGGTGCGCGCGCGCCCGTAGTCGAGAAACCCATAGTAATAGAAATTGGCCAGGGCGAGATGTGCTTCGCCGGCCTCCGGCTGAAGGCGCAACGCCGCCTGCACCGCCGCATTCGCCTGATCAAGACGCTCTGGGGTATGGTCAAATCCACCGAAGTACATATAGCCGTGCACTCTCGACAGCAGGCACCAGGCGAATAGAAACTGCGGATCGCGCGCCAGCGCTTCGCCGAGCAGGCGAGCGGCCTGAGGTAGCTTCTCTTTGGCGAGAACTTGATCCGAAGCGTAGGCGAAGAGTGCCAGGGAGCGCAGGTAGAGGTCGTAGGCCACAAGATCATTCGTCGGCGGCTTTTCGATCGCCGCCTTTTCCTGCGGTGAAAGCTTGGCCCGGAGCTGGTCGGCGATTGCTTTGGCAATTTCGCTTTGAATCGCGAACACATCGTCCAAGGGCCGATCGAAATTCTCGGCCCACAAATGCGCGTCCGTGGCGGCGTCGATCAGCTGAGCGCTCACCCGCACAGATCCGCCGGCGCGCTGCACACTGCCTTCGCAAAGATAGGAAACACCAAGCTGCGCCCCAATCTCGCGCAGGTTCCGGGCGATTCCGCTCTTATATGGCATCACCGAGGTGCGGCTGATCACCTTGAGATCGGCGATCTTCGCGAGATCGGCCAGCAGCGCATCCTGCACCCCATCGGCGAAATAGGCGTTTTGTTTGTCGTCGCTGCGGTTTTCGAAAGGGAGGACCGCGATTGATTTCTCCCGTACCGGCGCGGGCGTGGCGGGCGCCTTTTGAACGATGGCAAAGCGCTGGTAAGTCAAAAACCCGATCACCACCAGGAGCACGCCGATGATCAGGAAATCCAGCTTCCGGCCCGTGCGCCGAACGATCGAGTCGTGCCGCGCGACATCCTCGGTGCGCTTCAGGCCCCCCGGTGTGAGTTCAAACACCCACGACAAGACGAGCGCAAACGGGAATCCGAGCAAAAGCAAAATTACAACCAAACGCACGCACCAGTTTGGGATACCGAAAAACGGAGAAACCTGCGTGGCGATCTGCGTTATCGCCCAGCCCACGATCGCATAAGCCACGGCTACTCGGTAAACATTCCGCCGCTTCAGCTCGGCGAAAATGCTCTTGGGGTTCAGATGAACGCCGTCCATAAAGAACACTCCCGGGTACGGCAGCGTAACGAGATAGGAGCGGACTGTCCACCTCGCACAGGTCATCATTTTAAATCGATATTTCGGCGCTTACCCTCCACACTGCGGCCGAGAGAACGCGGCCGGCCTTCACGGTCGCGGTCTAGCGCGACCATCGCCGCGAATTTACCTTCGAAGCGCGTTCGCCGAGTGAAAGGCCGAAAAAATGCGAATCCGATGACGCATTGCCGCTGGTGACGTCGTTCACCACCCGCGCGGTTCAGAAGGACGGCGTGTTGTAAAAGCTCCGCGCGTTGACAGCCTCGCGACAGCTTCTATAGTCGTGCTCCCCGCTCACCGAAATTCTCCACGCACCGCTGTTTTTCATGCCTTCGACTGAAATTATTCTCACCGAAAACATTCCCGGCCTGGGCTCTGAAGCGGACGTCGTGAGAGTGCGACGCGGTTACGCTCGCAATTTTCTTTTACCGCACGGCAAAGCTTACGAGGTCACTCCGGCCACGATGCGTCAGCTCGATAACCTCAAGGGCAAGCGAGCGGAGCGTGAAGCGCGCGAATTGAACGAGGCAGAAGACGTCGCGCGCCGGATTGGCAAGTCCAAGCTCGTGTTCACGCTTGAAACCGGTGAAACCGGGAAAGCTTTTGGTTCGATCACAGCAAACGATATTGTGATCCGCCTGAAAAACGAGGTGGGCGTGGAATTGGATCGCCATACGCTGAGCCTCGAACACCCGATCAAAGCGACCGGCGAACACGAAGTCGCAATCAGATTGCATCATGACGTGACTGCGACGCTTAAGTTTCAGGTCAAGTCAGCCACCGAACCTAAATCCGACGTTGAGGAGACGGCGGAAATTGGCGGCAAAAGCCGCATCCCCAGAAAGCGCGAGACAAAGTAAATGCCGAGTTCTCAAGGTCCCGGAAACGGTCCTGAGAAACCTCGCAAGACAGCCCCGAACGGTTTCGGGGTTGACCGGGGTTCGGCGGCGCAAACTGGCGGCAGAGTTTTCCCCAAGTCGCCGACAGCTTCTACTCAGGATATTCACCGTACGCTGCCCCACAGCGTGGAAGCGGAGCAGGGCGTTCTCGGGTCGATGCTCATATCACCGCGCGACGTCATTGCTGAGTGCGTCGAAAAGATTAACGAGGAATATTTTTACGTTCCGGCTCACCAGACGGTCTACACGGTTTTGGTTGAACTGTGGAATGCCGGACAAGGAATCGATCTGATCACCTTCACGCAGACGTTGCGTGATCGGAACATTCTCGAAGCAGTCGGCGGTGCACCGGCTGTGACCAGTCTTTTCACTTTTGTTCCGACCGCGGCGAACGTCGTCTATTACCTCGAAATTGTGCGGGACAAGTTCATCCTGCGCCAGATCATCGCGGCCTGCACCGAAAGCGTGCGCCGTTCCTACGACGAACAAGATGAAGTGAATAATCTGCTCGATGAAGTGGAGCAGAAGATTTTCGCCGTGGGTGAAGACCGTTTCAAAGGTCAGATGCTCACGATGAAAGACCAGGTGATGGATGCGATCGAGTCCATCGAAAAGCTCTACGAGCGTCGCGGCGGCATCACCGGCCTTTCGACCGGGTTCACCGAGCTGGACCGGATGACGAACGGGTTGCACGCGGCGGAGATGATCGTGATCGCGGCGCGGCCCAGTATGGGAAAAACGGCGCTGGCCATGAATGTCGCGGAGCATGTCGCGATCAACGAGAAGCGCGCGGTCGCTGTCTTCAGTCTGGAAATGAGCAGTCAGCAGCTCGTGCAGCGCATGCTCTGCTCCCGCGCGCGCGTGAATCTGCAAAAGGTTCGCGACGGGTTTTTGGCGGAGCGCGATTTCCCAAGTCTCACCTCCGCCGCGTCGAAACTGGCGGAGGCGAAAATTTTTATCGATGACACCGCGGGCCTCAGCATTCTCGAACTGCGCGCGAAGGCGCGGCGCCTGAAGGCGCAGCATGATATCGAATTGATCGTGGTGGATTACCTGCAGTTGTTGCGCTCCACGACGCGCCGGGCCCAGGATAATCGGCAGCTGGAAATCTCCGAAATCTCAGCAGGCCTCAAGGGTCTCGCGAAGGACCTCAAGATCCCGATCATTGTCATCGCGCAGTTGAATCGCCAGCCGGAAGCCCGCACGGGCGGGAAGCCGCGCTTAAGCGATCTGCGTGAATCCGGCTCGATCGAGCAGGATGCGGATCTCGTCGGGTTACTCGTGAGGCCAGAGGTCTACGAGGAAGATGAAGATGCGCGCGCGGAGAAAGCCGGCGAGGCGGAATTGATCATCGCCAAGCAACGGAACGGTCCAGTCGGCGACGTGCCGCTGACTTTTTTAAAAGAGTTCACGCGTTTCGAAGATCGCGCGCGCAACGTCAGGGAAGAAAACTAGCCGCGGGCGGTGCGGAGAGATTTCGCGGCTTCGACGACGTGCTGCGCGTCGATCCCAAATTCCTTCATCACTTCCGCGCCGGGCGCGCTCAACCCGAAGCGATGCAGGCCAATCACTTTGCCGTCGAGCCCAACGTATTGATACCATATCTCCGGCACGCCGGCTTCAATCGCGACGCGTTTCCGGCATGATCTCGGCAACACTTCCTCGCGATATTCTTCCGATTCGCGGTTGAAGCGTTCCATGCACGGCATCGACACCACGCGTGTACCGGCGCCGAGTTCCTTCGCCGCCGCGACCGCGTGCTGCAATTCGCTGCCGCAGGATAGAATGATCAACTCCAGCGGCGTGCTTTCCCGCTTCGCGATATAACCGCCGCGAAACACCCCTTCGCGCCGCGTCTTCAGATCAATTTCATTCAGAAGCGGGACCGTTTGCCGAGTGAGCGCGAGCAAGGTTGGGCCATCGATCCGCTGCGCTGCGGCGACGAAGGCCGCCGCCGTCTCCTCGGGATCACCGGGTCGGATAACGTCGAGATGTCTTATCAAACGGAGCGCGCTGACTGTTTCGATCGGCTGATGCGTCGGGCCATCTTCGCCGACGCCGATCGAGTCGTGCGTGAAAATGTAAATATTCGGCACGCGTGCGAGTGCCGCGAGACGGATGGATGGGCGGCAGTAATCGGAGAAGACGAGAAACGTCGCGCCCGACGCCCGAAAAACGCCGTGATAGGCGATGCCGTTCATGATCGCGCACATGCCGTGTTCGCGAATGCCGAAGCGGATGTTGCGGCCGCCCGGTGTGTCGCGCGTGAAATCGCCGCCGTCCTTGATGTAGTTTAAGGTCGAGCCGTAGAGATCGGCGCTACCGCCGATAAGATTCGGCATGGCCTGCGCGATCGGCTGCAGTGCTTCACCGCCCGCTTTGCGCGTGGCGAGTTTCGCATCCTGCGGGAACGGAGGAATTTTTTCCAGCAAATCGGCCGGCACTTTCTTGTCGATCGCGTCGTCTAACGCGCGCGCTTTATCCGGATTCGATTTGCGCCATGCGTTCCACGTTTTTTCCCAATCCGCGAAATTGTCGAGCAGCCTCTTTTTATGCTCCGCAAAATACTCACGCGTCTCGCGCGAAACGAAATAATGTTCCTCCGGCAAGCCGAGCTTCCTGCGATCCGCGTCGACGAATTTAGCGCCCGCTTCGCCATGCGCTTTTGCGGTGCCGGCGACTTCGGGAATACCTTTGCCCGCCAGCGTGTGCGCCATGATGAACTGCGGTTTTCCGTTGTCCCGCTCTTTCGCGATTTCGCACGCGTCGAGAAACGCCTGCATGTCGTCGCCCTGGATTTCCTGAACGTCGAACCCGTAACTCTCGTAGCGCTTCCGCGTGTTTTCGCTCTGCGTCTGCTTCGCCATCGCATCGAGCGTGATCGCGTTGTCGTCGTAAATCAGGATCAGGTTATCCAGACCGAAATGCCCGGCGAACGCACTCGCTTCTGAGCTGACGCCTTCCTGCAAACAGCCATCGCCGGCCAGACAAAAAATATGCTGATTGAAAATGCGATGCTCCGGCGTGTTAAAATGCGCGGCCGCCATTTTCGCAGCCACAGCGACGCCCACCGCATTGCCGACGCCCTGCCCGAGCGGCCCAGTCGTGCACTCGACTCCCGGCGTTTCAAAAAATTCCGGGTGCCCCGGCGTTTTCGAATGCAACTGCCGGAAGCGCTTGATGTCTTCGATCGAAACGTCGTAGCCGCTCAGGTGTAGCCACGCATAAAGAAACATGCTGCCGTGGCCGGCGGAGAGAATGAAATAATCGCGACCGATCCAGCGCGGTTGCTCGGGATTGTGCTGAAGCAGATAACCGTAAAGGACAGCGCCCATTTCCGCGCATCCGAGCGGCAGGCCGAGATGGCCGGACTGCGATGTTTGCACCGCGTCCATGGCCAGGCCGCGCGCTTCATCAGCGGCGCGCGACAGGATTTCAGAATTCAAACTCATGGTTTGTTATAATCGCGCGGCGCAAGCAAGGGAAACGATTTCAGATCGGCCGTTCCCGCTTTCGCATCCGGGCGAAAAGAACGAGACTACGGGGCACTCCGCGCATGAACCAGTCACTCTTTCTTCACATCGCTGAACGTCTCGAAGGCCTTCTCGGCAAACTCCCCACTTCGCTGCAAAAGCCGATTCTTCACGAGCTGATCCCGCTCAAGGAGCTTTTCCTGCAACAGCGGGCTCCGCGATTCGTGCTCACCGGAGCCGGCAGCCTGCCGGCGCAGGAGATCGTGGCCGCGCTTTTTTCTTCCGCCGGTCTGAGCGACATGCGCGATGTCCTCACGGAGCTTTACCGCTGGCAGGAAATTGAGATAGGCGCCTTGGGCAAAATTATGTTGCTGGACGCGCGCGGCGCTGACGATTCAGCCTCTGATCTTGTTCGTGACGAACTGAATCTACAGGCCGGCGACGTGTTCATTTATCTGCAGGAAAGTGGAACCAAGCTGGCCGGGCGATCGCGTGAGCAAGATTTTCTCGCCGGACTGCTCCGACAGAACGGTCAGGCGAAAATTGTGGCGATCGCTTTCGAGAAGAGATCGCGTCGAGCGCGTCCCAAGCAAAATGGCGACGAACCAGACGGAGCAAACTCGAATTGCGCTGCAAAACTCGCATCGGAGCTCTCGAGCCGTCCGGAATGTTCCGGGCGCGTGATCAAAGTGTTTGAGCTCCGCTCCGAGGCGGACGGCGCGGCGCGGGATCAGTTCTCGCGAGAGCTCATGGCGCTTCTCTCGGCCGAACTCCCGAATGAGGCGCGCGTGGA
Organism: Chthoniobacterales bacterium; assembly: GCA_013697015.1. Lineage (GTDB taxonomy): Bacteria > Verrucomicrobiota > Verrucomicrobiia > Chthoniobacterales > UBA10450 > JACCXL01. The sequence continues at coordinate 7,631 of JACCXL010000313.1, forward strand.
GATGATCCGCATTTCGCGCGATCGCGCAGCCCAGACACGGATCGCCCAGGTGCTCGTCAAATCCACGAGCGCGATGTGCACCGCGATCGGCGCCCAACCAATTCCTCTCGCCGATCTCCCCATCCTCACAACTCTCCAGCTTGTGATGATCTCCGGGATCATGCACATCAGCGGGCGCGAAAAGAGCCTGCGCGCCGCGACCGAGTTTTCGGCGGCGCTCGGCGCCAATGTGGGCGCGGGGATGTTGCTACGGGAAGGCACTCGCGCGTTGCTGAAATTCTTTCCCGGCTGGGGCAACGTCGTTTGCGGGATGGTGGCCGGCGCGGGCACCTATGCGATCGGGAAATCTGCCACGGCTTATTTCATTGAAGGAGTATCGTTGAAGGACGCTCGACGAACATATCTTGCCAGCCGCAAGAAACCGGTCCGGCAAAAACTGCCGGCTCGATCAGCCGATCCGATTTCGAACGACCGGAGCGACTAGATCTGTTTTGCGTTGGTTGGGTGATAACTTGTGAATAACCACGTGCGCCAAGCGCGAATTGTTCACACCGATTTGTGAATAGCACGGGAGAAAATCTCGCGCCTTTCTGCTGAGTGCTGCCAACCGGAATGAAGCTCTCCGAAATCGACGCGACCCTCCGGCAAATTCGCGTTTCGCCGGTCAAAACGCTCGGTCAGAATTTCCTCCACGACCAGAACCTCGCGCGCTGGATCGTGGCAAAAGCAGAGCTCGCAGCGGACGATTTCGTGGTGGAGATCGGCCCCGGATTAGGCGCGCTCACGGAGTTTGCTCTGGCGAGCGGGGCCCATGTGCTGGCTTTGGAAAAGGACGCTCGCCTCGCCGATTTCCTGCGTGAAAATTTGCGAAACGAGCGGATCGAGGTGCGGCACGGCGATGCGCTTGATTTTGATCCCCGCGAGCTCTTCGTGCACGGCCCGGTGAAACTTTTGGGAAATCTGCCGTATTACGTAGCGAGTCAACTTCTCCTGAGGTTTATCGCTCAGCCTAGCGCTATCTCACTGGGCGTGTTGATGTTGCAAAATGAAATGGCGCGTCGGCTTTCCGCACAGCCACGTTCGCCGGAGTACGGAGCCCTCACTCTGCTCGTGCAGTCGAGTTACAAGGTGGAGTTTCTGCGCAGCGTTCCAAAGACTGTCTTTCTGCCCGAACCAGAAGTCGATTCCGCGCTCATCGAAATATCGCCGCGCGCTCCTGGCGAACTGCCCGATCACGACGCGGAGACGTTTCGGCGGCTCGTTCGGACCGGGTTTTCGCAGCGACGCAAGCAACTCCGGAAACTCCTCCGCTCTGAAGTTCCAGACTGGTCCGCGGCGGTAGACGACGGCGGCTTCGATCTTCGAGCCCGTGCGGAGGAATTGACCTTGGCTCAATGGATCGGTCTGGCGCGGATAGTCCGTTCTCCGGCACCAGAAAACCGTGCTCCTGGCGATCCGGAGCTCTTTCCGGTAGTGGATCAAGGCGACCAATTCGTTAGGCTCGCGCACCGGGCCGAAGTGCATGGGGATAACTTGCGGCATCGGGCTGTCCACATCTTCCTTTTCAACGCCGCCGGCGAGCTTTTCCTGCAGAAGCGCTCCTGGCGAAAAGACCGCCATCCGGGGACCTGGGACTCAAGCGCCGCCGGCCATCTTGAGGGTGAGGAGGAGTATGATATCGCCGCTGTTCGCGAACTTAAGGAAGAACTCGGCGTCACTGCGAAGCTGGACCGGGTGCGCAAGCTCGGTCCGTCAGATCAAACGGGCCAGGAATTCATTTGGTTGTACCGCGCGCAACCGGAGGGACCATTTCAGCTGGAACCGGCGGAGATCGAGACCGGCGGATTCTTTCCGACAGACCTGATCGACCGATGGAGGGAGGCGCGGCCCGGCGATTTCGCTCCAGGATTTATCGAATGCTGGAAAGCGTTTCGCGAAACGAAATGCGCAGGGACAGCCGAAAGGTAACGCTATTTCCGACGGCTGGAATTGCGCTTCTTGGCAGACGTCGATCTGCCAGGCTTTTTCGAACCGGCACGCGCCTCATTCTTCGTCGTGACTGGCCTTAAACCGCGCGGCGCGCGCTCCGGCAGATCGTTGACGGCGGACCGTTTGAATTTTCGCGCCGCTTTGCGCGCTGCTTCTTTTCCTCCATGGACGGCATCGCTAAACATCCGGCTGACGGTTCGGCTGCCGCGCAGGAAATGAACCTGAAAACCGTGCGTCTGCTTACTTGCACGCGGTTTGGTGTCGATGCGGCGGATGTTGGATTCCGAGTCGGGATTAGCTCGCTTTTTCATTTCTGCTTTATTGACGGAAGCTAGGACAAGCCTGCGCGAGACGCAAACTATGTCGTGGTTTTGATGAGGATTTCATGGCAGCGCTGCGATCTGAGCGGGAGGCGGAAGATTCCAAGCTTCCCAATTCCTGGCATACTCCGCGGACGGCATTAACGCATAGCAAGGTTTCTGCAACTCTCGCAAGCGCGTGATCAAATGAACGAGATCGCGCTCGGCCATGGTCGTGCACCCGGCCGTCGGCCGATCGACGCCGCGCCGGATGTGAAAGAAGATCGCGCTGCCTTCTCCCGCTACCGGCGGATCGGAATTATGCCGAATCTCCACCAGCCAGCGGTACGCGAAATCGTTGTGCCGCATCTTCTGCTTCTCAAACCACGCCGGTGGATGAGCCGGGTCATCGATCGTTACGAAGCGGTTGTATTGCGGGAGGCGCGAGTCGTCCACCCATGCGTCTGCCCCAGTCACTTGATGAAACGGAAAATCGGCTCCATCTGGGAGCTGCGCGTCATAGGTGTAGATGCGGCCGATGCGAAAAATGCCGGCCGGGGCGCGACCATCGCGCTCTTTTTTGCGCAGCCCTGATTCATCCTGGCCCGCGAGCCCGGAACCCCACGCCAGTCCTTTTTTACCGAACAAGACGTGCCAGGCGGGACCCGCCGCGATCCAGTGTCCGCCGCGGCGATCGAACATCTGCAGTCGCCCGTTCATGGAGTTCCAGTCGGGAGCGACGCCGACAATCAGTTGCGTGCAATCTTCCGGGACCCCGGCGGCATAACCGCTGCTGGCGAGGAGTAGCAAGGCCATGGTTTTTGCGCCTCGAAAAACAAACATTCTCAAACTTAGACGCGCAATTTAATCCTTCTGTCCAACGTCATTTCCCCGCTGTGAGAAAATTTGTTCCTGCGCTGCTCATCGCGCTCGTCGTCTGCATCGCATATGCTCCCGCCGTTCGGGACGGTTTTGTCTGGGACGACACCGCCCTTATCCTGCGCGACCCACTCATTCGCAGTTGGCGGCTGATCCCCGAGGGATTCCAACATTTTCTATTCACAGACGCCACCGCCTCCAACTTTTACCGGCCAATTCAACGGCTTACCTATACATTTGAGTATTGGGCTTTCGGTGCGCACGCCGCGCCGTATCACGTCACGAGCGTGTTGTGCCAGATAGCGGCAGCGCTCGCCCTCCTGGCCGCGGCGCGCGAGTTACTGCGCTTACTCGGTTTGCCGGAAGACTCGACGCGATGGGCGGCCTTTGCCGCTACGCTGGTTTGGGCGATTCATCCCATCCAGTCGGCTGCGGTTGTCTACGTGTCGGGCCGCGCCGATTCTCTCGCGGCGCTTTTCGGATTTAGCGGATTGTATTGTGCGTTGCGGGCGTTCCGTGGAGGAGCCCGGGCGAAATGGACGCTCATTTGCGTCGCGGCCATGCTCTTTCTCTGCAGCGCGCTCAGCAAGGAAGCAGGCCTGCTTTTTCCGTTGTTCTGGTGCGCGGTGGCCTTTTTGCGACGAGTTCGCGGGATGCTCGGTGCTTCCGCGGCGACCGCGCTCGCTGTGGCGCTGGTTTACGCTTCGCTGCGTTTCTCGGCAGAGCATGTCGCGCCGCCGTTAGCACGCCATCCGATGCCGCTCCTCGTTCGGCCGGTGTTGGCCGCGCGTGCCGTGGCGGAGTACGCGGGCCTGATCGCCTTTCCTCTGCACCTC
>JACCXL010000328.1 GCA_013697015.1 Chthoniobacterales bacterium
GCGCTCCGCCCGCAACCTCTTCAGGTCCGTTTCGAGTTCGGAAAAATCATTCATGAACGACAAGATTCTTCTTCAGTGCGGCGAGCGCGTAGCGATAACGGGAGGCCGCTGTGTTTTGCGAAATCCCCAGCACCGTGCCGATGTCGGCGAACGTCAGCTCATTCCAGATCTTCAAGACAAGCACCTCGCGTTGTTCAGTTGGGAGACGATCGACCGCTGCGGCGAGCGCTTGCTGCGATTCGTTGTCGATCTCGAATTGCGGCTCAATGACCTTCTCAGTGTCGAGCATAGCGTCGGTTTCCCGGCGAGCGCGGCGAGCATCGCGCCGGAGGAGATCGAAAGCGATCGATCGGACGGTGGCGAAAAGGAGCGCGCGATTTCCGATGGGATGCTGTTGGCGCCAGAAACGCACGAACGCTTCCTGGACAATGTCTTCTGCGTCCGCGACCGAGCGCACCCATTGTCGTGCGAAAAGGACAAGGCCCGGGGCCAGTTCCGAAAAACAAACTTTCCAATCTTCATGAGGGACGACATTCTCCATGACCTTTTCAGGGTCTTTATCTACGAGACGAAGCCGCTCCCGCATTTTGTCTAACGCATTCAAACTTTTTTCACTGCTCCTCTGCGCGGCCGGCATCAGCTTGGGCGCGCAGGATGGACAATCGCCCGCGCCGGTTCGTTCGCTCATCGAAGCGGAAATGACCTTCGCCCGGATGGCGAGCGAGAAAGGAACACGCGATTCGTTTCTCGCGTTTTTGGCGGAAGACAGCGTCGTGTTCGAGCCCGGCCCGCGCAATGGCCGGAAAGTGTGGACCGGGCATAGGCCCTCCCCCGACGTCCTCACATGGCGCCCAGCTTTTGTCACGGTCTCGCAGGCCGGCGACCTTGGCTACTCTACGGGACCGTGGGAATGGAAAAAGGAGCCGTCGAATCCGAAACCGACTGCCTACGGCCAATTCTTCTCGATCTGGCAGAAGCAGAAGGAGGGGGCGTGGAAGGTGGCTCTTGATCTCGGGGTCGATACACCGGCGCCGATCGCAACGTCCGATACGCCGGAGCCTGAGGCAGCAGAGCCCGCGAAGCGCGCGGGCGACGAAGCGACGGCGCGCGCTGAACTTCACAAGACACAGCGGGCGTTCTTCGCCGCCTCCGAGAAGGACAACGGGGCAGCCGTGGCCGCGTATGCGAACGCCGATGTGCGGGTGTATCGGCAGGGCGTTTTTCCCGCGATCGGTCGCGATGCCGCCCGCGTTATGTTGACTTCAGATCACGCGCCAGCGAAATTCTCGCGCGCGGGAGGAAAGGTGAGCGGGTCCGCTGATCTCGCGTATGAATACGGCGCCTTCGCCGTGGAGCACAATGATTTCACCGAGCGCGGGAACTACGTGACTGTCTGGAAGATTTCGCCCGAAGGCGATTGGAAACTGGCGATCGATCTGCGCAAAACCGCCCCCCAAGCGGAGAAGAAAGCGAACCAATAGATCAACGGATGCGGGGCGGTGGGAGTAAAATCAACGGGCTTCCTTTTTGATTGAGCGCAGGATCAGATTCCCGAGCCACGAGGGATTCGCGACTCCTTCGCGATAGGCGTTGAGCGATTCGACCGAGGAATTCACCCGGAGGTTGCTGTAGGTTTGATCTGGATTCTGCCAGCGCTCGTGCCAATAAATGGCGGCTTTGATGCGCGGATAACGCGTGCGAAAATCTTCGAGTCCTTCTTTCACCCAATCCGCCTTGTTGCCTGAGCGCGGAAATTCGCCAGTGGCCCATTCGGCGATCATGATCGGTTTCGTTGGATCCAGCCGGCACATTTCCTCGTAGGGCCAGTCGACCAGAGGCGGAATGTTGGCCCACGGCTCGTCTTTAAACTGCTGGCCGTACACGCTCAGACCCAGCCAGTCCACATAATCGGCGCCCGGATAGTAGGCGGGCGCGAAATTCCAAGTGTCGAGCGGATAGGAATAATTGTTGGTGTGAAACATCCATTTGATGTTGGACGCGCCCCGCGCGCGCACCCGATCCACCACATGGCGAAAGGCGGCCTTGTAATGCTCGGGACCTTCCCAAGGACCCGGCGTCTCGCCCACCCATTCATCGGCACCGTAGTACCATCCCGACCACGGAAACCAGTCGCCATTCATTTCGACACCGAACGCGACGATCATCGGCTTGCCAAAAGCCTTGGCAGCGTCCGCCCATTTATCGATGTAATCATCCCATTTCCCCTCAATAATCGCGAGCAGACTGAAGCGGTCGGGTCCCTTGTTCTGCTCGTAAGGTCTGTCCCATGGGGACCAGAAGACGAGCGGTAGCGAGCCGTGACGCCAGACGACATTCAGATTCGCGGTCGGGAAATTTTGCTCACCCCAATAACTCGACGACGCGATGATCGCCTGGTGTTTGCCGACCAGATTATCGAAGTCCTCGATCATATCGAGCGTCACTTCATCTTCCGCGTCGCCAAAATCCATGAACGCGCCGGTGTAGGCTCCGTGCTCCGGAATGACAACCTCAACCGGGTCGTTCTCGTCCGGCACCGGAAGAGGCGGAGCCTTGCGGCAGCCAGTGCAGAAAAGAACGGCGGCGACGAGCGCTCGCGCCAGAATCACGGCCGTGGGTCGGCGCGCCGCGCGAAGAATCATGCGCGCACCGGAACCGACGCGGTGCGGTCGAGTTTACCCCAGCTAACCCAGGCGCCTTTGACCGCGCGGAAGATGGCCTTCCAGATAACGTAACTGAGCATCGGCCGGTAAATCAGGCGCATGGGAATAATGCGCCACGCGCGCAGCACATTCTCGCGTTCCAAAATGCAGGCGAGCGTCGCCAGAATCACATCCATCGCGAGGAAGGTGACGACAAACGGAAGAACGGCAGCCCAGGCACCGAACGGAATTGACAGCAATAGCAGTAAATCTACCACCGGCGTGATCGCGACGAGAATAATCTGGAAGAACCAGACACTCGGCAGGCTGAACCAACCGAGCGCTCTGTAC
>JACCXL010000336.1 GCA_013697015.1 Chthoniobacterales bacterium
CATGATATTGACGTTTCGGAATTCCGGCCCGGCTTCGCGCCAGTAACAATGGGTCAGGATGTGATGCCGTCCCACTTCTCCTCCGGCTTCCACTTCCCGGCCCGCCGGCACCGCCCAGTGGAAAAGGGCATTGAAGCGCGTAACGCGAACGCCGCCCACTGAAGGCTTCACGTGCTCAAGAAAAGTTGAGAATCGTCCCATCACTCCGCGTGCGTTTAGCCGCTCCGCGATCGCGTAAAACTCTTCCGGCGCGAGGCCCGCTTCGGCCGCGCGGGCCAGCCATGGAGAGGGCGCGATCTCGCCGGCGCGGAATTCGCGCTTTAGCGCCAGCAAAACTTTCCATTCGAGCTCGCTCAGCTCCACCACTCGGGTCGCGTTCATCTGTGCGGGTTGGGCGGCTTTGCTGCCGGGCTCAACCGATCTCCGCCTGACGTGACCGACACCGAGGGTGAAAATACCGTTCGCCGGCATGAGACGAAAACGCTCCGCACCCACGATCTCGGCCAGAGTGCGGGCATGAGCTTCCAGTGAAAATCCATGCGGAACTTTCAGCGTCGTCCACAACTTATAATCTGATCCGGCTGTCGCCGTTTCCGTGGAACGCAAAACGACGTGGCCGGAAAAAGGATCGCGTTGGAACATCCAATCGAACGCCGCATCGATCTTTTCCGGCGGCACCTTCCAGGCGACCAGCGCTCCATCTGCCAGGTTTGTAGCCAGGAGAGTCTGTCGAATCCGCCGCACCGTGCCGGCTTTCAACATCGCCGCCAGCCGCGCCGTCACGTCTGCAACAGGGACGCCCGATCGTTGCGCGATTTCAAGGAAAGGTTCCCGCACAAACCCCTCGATCTTATCCTCGGAGATGGCGAGAATCTTCTCGTTCACGGGATCGTTGTGTTCGACCGGAAGCATGTGTTGGCTAATAAGCGTGTGCCGGTCGAGCTTGTCCAACGCCGTCGCGAGAGTCGGCGGTTGAGGCGCCGGCTAACTGCGCCAGACACCCGCGGCGACTGGAGATAGCGAAAAGGCGAGATCGCTTCTGCGCAGCGTAGCGGCGGCAGCTCGCAACCTTCAGAATCGGAAATGATAAAAGCGCTGTTTTTTGATGCGGCGGGGACGCTTTTGTATCTGACCAAGACCGTGGGAGACCACTATGCGCAAGTCGGCGAAGAGATCGGTCTTGATCTCAACGCAAAGGCGCTGGATCAAGCATTCGCCGCAGCTTGGAAAGCCGCGCGCCCGCGACCCGCGATCGAAGGACCGCGCGAAGACGATGACAAAGGATGGTGGCGCGACCTGGTTGAGCAGGTTCTGGCGGAGGCTGCCCCGGGGTTGCACGAGCTGGACCGCGACAATTTTTTCGAAATTGCCTACGAGCACTTCGCGGAGGCGAGCGTCTGGAACATTTTTCCGGAGGTGGCCGAGAGCCTCGCGACGCTGCACGAAAAATTCGTTCTCGCGATTGTCTCGAACTTCGATGGGCGACTTCGCCTCATCCTGGAACACCTCGGGATCTCCCGCTATTTTCGTCACGTTTTCATTTCCAGCGAACTCGGCGCGGACAAGCCCGATCCGCTAATTTTCCGGCGCGCCTTACGCGTTGCCGGATTTGCCGCGAGTGAGGTAATGCACGTCGGCGATGATCCGGAACGCGATTGGAAGGCCGCCGAGGGAGCAGGTCTGCGGGTGTTCAGACTGCAGCGACCAGAAACCTCGCTCCGCGATCTGGCTGCGCTGGTGTGCAAAAGCCCCGATGGCTTGCACCCGAGGCGCGACTGGATTAAAAGCTGATCTTTCCGCGGGTTGGTAGCTCAATGGTAGAGCAGCCCCGAAAGCTTTCGGGGTTGGTTGCCAGCGGGGGCACAGACGGTTAAAACAAATTACCGGGGTTGGTAGCTCAATGGTAGAGCAGCGCCCTTTTAAGGCGTTGGTTGTGGGTTCGAGTCCCACCCAACCCAGAACGATCGCACGACGGCAATCACGGCAATCCCCTCGCATGTCGCCGGTCCCGCTTGGGTCGAACTAACATTGAACGTGCAGCTGGGAACGCTGTCCATACTTCAACGAGTCACGGCAATTTCGGGATAGCAATCGGTATTTCCGGGGCTCAAAATAAGGACCAATCGGTAATCAAGAAGTGAGTGCATCGAACGATCATGAAATGCCACCTGCGCGAGAACCGAAAGGTCAGCGGCAAAAGGGCGGATCGGAAAAACTAATCCGCCTGACCGACCTGATACCGAAAGGCAACGTCAAAGGCGGCGGTTCATTCAAGGCCGGCAGCAGCAAGTTATCGTCGCCTTCCGGAGGAACGTCTGGAACTGGCAGCACCAGCAGAACGCCTTAAAGAGCAGCAATCAACGCCAAGTGATTGGCCTACGCGGCGTTTGCCTTTCCATAAACTTTCCCGCAGCGGCCGTCGCACGCCTGCGCGCGTGGACACCAACGAAAATCACGAAATTTCGCTCAGGGAGCACGTCGCCTCCACGACAGGCCGATTACACTCAGGAAGCTGCGTATTTAATTTCCCGTCTTCTGCTTGGATGCGTCTCCACTGCGCAATATCAGCCTCACGCCGGTCGCGTATTACTTTGATCGAGATGATTCACTGAAGGAGTAGCGAGCAGCTTTCTGTGGCCCAGCACAAATTTGAGGCGTGCTTGTGGGCTTGAGTCCCACCCCAACCCAAATTGCCGGGCGTTCCGGTCAACCATTCGGCACCGGCGGCAGTCCCTTTTGGAATTCCGCCTGTTGCCTGGCTGCCTGACGTTCTTGTTCGATTTGCTTGGATTGCGCCTCTGGACTCGGCCCCATCGCGCACCCGGCCAGGAGCGCGATGCAGATGAGACTGCTGAAAATTGCTTTCACTCTTCAAATTAACCAAGTCCCGCCAATTCGCTACTGTCTGTCGCTTCGGGCGCGCTATAGCTCAGCGGCCGGCGCAAATCCGTGCTGCGGAGGTGTACGGGTGAGGCACACATTTGGCAGGCGTCATGATGTGATACACATCCGTTCCGCGGACCTTCAGATAATCGGAGATCAACGCACGATGGCATTGCCACCAAACCGCTTCGGCGCACATGATTGCCGTCAGCCCGAGCGCTTCTGAAAATCGCGCGAGCCGTTCGGTTCCGTCGCGGAACTGACTGGTCTCCATGTGATCGGCGTAACCGCGAAAGGAGGAATTGCGCCATACCGTGTTGACTGAATTGGTCTGGGGCTTTCGGCGACCGCCAAGTTCGGGGAAATGCTCGTAACCAATACCGTTTGCGGCCAGCGACGCGGCCAGTGTCTCGCGATTAAAGTGGGGATACCGCTTCGATCCCGGCAACAAACGCACGTCGGCCATGGCTTTGATCTCATGCGCGCGGAGCAACTCGATGAACTCCTCAGTCGAGCGGGTCGAATGCCCGATCGTCCAGATGCGCGCGATCAACGCCGTGCCCGTTGTCTACGGCGTCGCTGCGGGTGGTGGTGGCGGCGTTTTGGGCTGAAGCAGACTGCCTGACATGGTCTTCAGGATTCGCCCAAGGTCGCTGTTTGTTGAAATCACAGCGGTCGTGTCATGCTCGAACGAAGTCTTTGCGACTTCGAGGCTGCGCAGGAAGAGATATAAATCCTGCGCGTCCGGCGAACTATAAGCGCCCGTGTAAATGCGCGCCGCTTCCGCGTCGGCTTCGCCTTCGATCTTCAGCGCGTCGCGATTTGCGCTCGACGTGATGGAAGCGACTTCGCTCTCCTTTTGACCACTAATGTTTGCCGCTTCGCCGCGGCCCTCGGAGCGGAACTTCGAGGCAATCTGATGACGTTCGCTCGACATCCGCTCGATAATTTTCGCGGCGACCGCGGGATTGTACTTGCTGCGTTTGAAGCGCTCGTCGAGCAGCTCGATGCCGAAGTCCGCGATCTTCTGTCGCGTCCGTTCTGTGATTTGTTTCTCGATCGCGCCTCGTCCGAGTTCGATATCAGGAATGCTGCTGGGCAGAATGGTCCCGCTCTTTTCCAGCTCAGGATCGCGCTCTGGCTGGCGTCCCTTCGTGACGCGGATGATCTCGACCAGATCATGCGTCGCGACCGCGGTGCGCGTTTCGCTGCCGAGAATATCGTCGAGGCGCGAGAGCGCGCTCCGCTCGTCGTTCAAGCGATTGTAATACAAAAGCGGATCGCTGATCCGCCAGCGTGCGAAGCAATCGACGATCAAATAGAGCTTGTCCTTCGTAGGACATTCTGTCGGCGGCCCGTCCCACGCGAGAATGCGATTATCGAAACGATTGATGCGATCGATGAATGGAATCTTCACCTTTAACCCAGCCGTCTTCTCAGTGCGGATCGCTTTACCAAAGCGCGTCACAATGACGGTTTCGTATTGATGGACAACGAAGAGCATCGCGCCCCACTTCAGCGCTGTCAGAACGAAGAAAATGCCGAGAAGCGTCATGACGCGGTTCTGCAGAAACCGGAACGGCGCGATCGGAAAGCTGGGTATTTGCGGCGAATCCATTTTAACGGGGAGGCTTCGGCGCATCGGGCGGACCCAGCGGCAGGGTCTGGAGAATGCCCTTCACGCTATCGTCGACGATGATTTTCTTCTGCAACGCTGGGAAGATTGCTTCCATCGATTCCAGGTAGAGACGGCGCCGCGTTACCTCCGGCGCTTTGCGATACTCGGCCAGGAGCAGCGAAAATTTCTCGACATCGCCTTTTGACTGATTGACTCGCCGAAACGCATACGCCTCCGCCTGTTTCTGCCGCTCTTTTCCCTGCCCGCGCGCGTTCGGCACCGCGTCATTGTAAATTGCCCACGCCTGGTTGATCGCGGTTTGCTTCTCCTGTTGGGCTTGGTTCACTTCGTTGAAAGCCGCTTGCACGGCCGGCGGCGGCCGGACGGTCGCGAGCTGGACCTGCTGGATTTGCAGTCCGAGTTCATATTGCGACGCCAGCTCGACGAGCCGTTGCAAGGCCGCCGTTTCGATCTCGTGCCGGCCGATCGTGAGGACCTCATCGACCGTGCGATCGCCGATCACCTCGCGCATCACGCTCTCGGATAAATCGCGCAAGGTTTGTTCCGGCTCGCGCGCGCCGAAAAGGTACATTCTTGGATCGGTGATTCGATATTGCACAACCCACGGAACCAAGGCCGTGTTCAAGTCGCCCGTGATCATCGTTTCGGTGTCTTCCGCGTCGCGATCAGCCTGGTAGGCGTTGGTGGCGTTCGGAGTGGAAAAACCGAATTCGAGTTTTAGCAGCCGCTGCGTCGGCACGACGATAAATTCGTCAACATGCGGAATAGCATACGCCAACCCCGGACTGGCGAGCGCGGAGAATGCGCCGAAGCGCAATTTCACACCGACCGAGTTCGTCGGAATTGAGACGAACCCGAAGAAGAGTGAGAAGAGCGTGACGACAATGCCGATCAACGCGATCGCGCCAAGCACGAGGCGCACCGGTTTGATGCGGAAGCTGTGTAGATCGGCCGAACGCTGGACGATTTGCATGGGACGAAGCTGTGGGCTGGAACTTACACACCGCCCAATCCTTTACGAACCATTAAGTGAGCCAGTGCCTTTGCGTGCGCGACGCGAGGCGGCGATCAACTCTTCGCTCGATCGGGTAGAGTGCCCGATCGTGCAGAGACGCGCGATCACCCGATCTTCTTTCGGAAGCGCAAGGCGCAGATGCAGAACAGCAGCACCGCCATGACGGACATGATGACGAGCGGCTGCCAGTACTCCAGAAAGGTGGCGCCACGCAAAATGATCGCCCGCATTAACTCGATAAAATAGGTCGTCGGTAAAAGCGCACCAATGGCGTAAAAGACGGCCGGCATGGTCTCACGCGGAAAAATAAAGCCGGAAAAAAAGACGCTGGGCATGATGAAAGTCATCGACATCTGCAGCGCCTGCATTTGGTTCTCCGCTTTTGTCGCGACGAGGAGACCGAGACTGAGCAATGCAAAGACGTAAACCAGCGTTGCGAGCATCATCGCGGTCACGCTCCCCGCGATCGGCACCGCGAAGACGAAGCGCATAATCGCGAAAAGCAGAAAGGCCATCACCATCCCGATGCAAAGGTAGGGAACGAGTTTCCCGAGCATCAGGCCCCAGCGGCTGAGTGGACTAACGAGTAACTGTTCCAGCGTACCACGCTCCCGTTCTCGCACCACCGCCATCGCGGTCGCGAAGGTAGTGCCGATTTGCAAAACCACCCCGATGACCCCCGGCACGAAAAAATTCGGGCTTCGCATGGTAGGGTTGTAAAGCATTTGGGGACGCACTTCGATCGGCACCGCGCGCCGGCCCGTGTCGCGCATCATCAGCTCGATTGATTGCGTCAAGGCGACGCCCAAGGCGGTGTTGAGCGCTTGCAGCGCGGTCGTCGAGTTCGAGCCATCGATCAGCATCTGCACTTGCGCCGGGTGGCCCGCGCGCAGATCGCGCGTGAAATGCGGCGGAATCTGAAGACCGACGGAGGCATGGCCCTTTCGGATGTCGCTCGCGAGCTGCTCTACGTTCTGCGTTTCCCCGACGACACGGAACGTCTCCGTGTTGACGAAACGATCGATGAACTGACGGCTCTCAACCGTGCGATCTTCATTCAAGATCACCATCGACATGTGCTTCACGTCGTTGTCGAGCGCATAACCGAACGCCACCATTTCGATCAGCGGAGGAAAAAGCATGAAGAAAAGCGTCATCGGATCGCGCAGGACGGTGATGAACTCTTTGAAAAGAATGGCGTTGAGGCCGCGGAAAGGGCGGGATTTCATGAGTGCGACGAGTCCCCGCGCATTGTCATCCCGAGCGAATGCGAGGGACCTCCCAAGCGGCCAAACAGCGTCGCCGACAGATCGACCCACTTCGGATTAAGCGTCTCGACCAGCGCGTTCCTTTTGCTGCGGCGCCAGCCCTTGATTTCTTTCTCGCGCGCAATGGCTTCGCGGATGTCGTGGAACGTTTCGTAGTGGACGAGAAAGTGAAAGCTTGTACGTTTCGTGAAGCCTTTCACGGCGTCATTCTGATGCTCCCACGTACGGCGCTCGAGATCGTCGGCCACGGTTTGCGATGACAAAAATCAGGCGGCACGCTCCTGTTGATTCCCGTTTCCGTACTTCGCCGTCAGCGCGACGAAGACGTCTTCGAGCGAAGGACCGATCTCATGAATTTCCGCGCTCTGGATTCCGACGCCGTGCAGCTTTTGGTCGATATCTGCGCGCGTGACCGCATCGTCCACGAGCAGATGCATCGATTGACCAAAGACGGTGGCGCTTTGCACGCCTTTGAGTTGACGCGTGGCCTGCAGCGCGGTCGTGAGATGATCGCACGTGACATCCAATCGTCGCGTGCCGGCGGGGCTCACCTCCGGCAGATGCTTTAACTCATCCGGCTCGCCGCACACAATCAGCTTCGCCATGTAGATGTACCCGACGTGGGAACATCTTTCCGCTTCGTCCATGTAATGGGTCGTGACAAAGAGCGTCATCCCCTGACCTGCGAATTCGAAAAGCAAATCCCAAAGCTCACGGCGCGCGACCGGATCGATGCCCGCCGTCGGTTCGTCGAGGAAGAGGACGGTCGGTTTATGCATCAGCGCGCAGGCCATCGCGAGCCGTTGTCGCCAACCGCCCGAAAGCAGCGCGGCGCGCCGATCGAGGTAGGGCTCGAGATGAGTGATGCCGATCAGTTCATCGCGCCGGCGGCGCAGTTCGCGCTCGGGCAAACCGTAAAGTTTGCCGGAGAAGATCAGATTCTCTTTAACGGTCAGTTCATCGTAGAGGGAAAATTTCTGCGACATGTAGCCGATCAAATCCTTGACCGCCTCTCCGTCGCGCACCACATCGCGACCTCCGATTCGCGCGGTTCCCTCGGTTGGTTCCAGGATTCCGCAAAGCATCCGAATCACCGTCGATTTGCCGGATCCGTTCGGCCCCAGAAAACCGAAGATCGAGCCTTTGGCGACCGAGAAACTGACGTGATCGACGGCGGTGAAGGTGCCGAAGCGCCGCGTCAACCGCTCGCACTCGATCATTGCGCCGGGCATAGTGGTTTGCGCGCTAACGAGCCGGCGCGGTGGCGAAATACACGTCGGCCGACATTCCGGCACGCAATTTGTCGTCCTCATTTTCGAGCCGAATTTTCACGCCGAACACCTGCCGGATTCGATCTTCCACCGTCTGCACGTTCCGCGGTGTGAACTCAGCTTGCCGATTAATTTGTTCGATTTCCCCCTTGAAGTCGCGGTTTCCGAAAGAGTCGACCCGGATGCGCACCGCGTCTCCCAGTTTGATCAAACCGAGCCACGGCTCCGGCACGTAAACCCGGACCCATAAACGATCCGGCAGAATCAGGGTGGCGACTTCGCGATTGGGTGCCAGCACGTCACCGACTTTCACGTTCAAAATCTCAAGAATCGAAGCGGTCGGGGCGACCACCTGCATCTCAGCAAGCTGCGCGTCCATCTGCGCGCGTTGCGCACGGGCCTGTTCGACCCGCATGTGCGCGGCATCGACTGCTCTCGCTTGCGCTTTTGCGGCGCTCGCCGCGCGTTCCGCCTCGTTGGGAGAAACTGTCCGGCTCCTGAGCAAATCCTGCTGTCGCTGGGCGTCCGCCCGCATGAATTCCAACTGCGCCGATTGCGCTTCGGCGTCGTGCTGCGCAGTGTTAATCTGTGCAGCGGCGAGGTCCCGCTGCGCTTTCAACTCGGCGGCGTCCAATTGCACGATCGGACTACCAGGCTTTAGCGCCTGGCCTTCTTCGGCGAAGATCTTTTCGACGCGTCCTCCGAATCTTGGCGCGACGTGCACTTCATCGACTTCAATCGTGCCGGAAACAGCGTTGCTTTTGCGCTGACAAGCCGCGAGCGGCAGAAGCAAGAGCAACGCGCAAAATGGCCAGAAACTAGGACGCGTCATCGTTTAAAATTCGAGCTTGAAGCACGAAAAGGAGGAAACCGGATTTCTGCACGAACCGCAAGCGAAGGCGCGTTCACGTCCCGGCGGCAGCGCGCAATTGTTACTGCACGCGTTTGCCGATAGAAAGGAAGCGATGACGGGATACTCAGGCACTCCGCTCGTGCAGAAGCTGGGCATCCGGAGCGGCGAACGCATTCTGGCGCTCGCAGCACCCGCCGTTTACGCGGATTGGCTGACCGGATTGCCGCCAGGTGTAACGATCACGGCGCACGGCCGTGGGAAGCTCGATTTTGTTCACCTTTTTGCGACTCGCCGCACGCAGCTGCAAAAGCAGATCGTCCGCGTCCGGCCACGGCTTAGCGATACCGCCATTTTTTGGGTCTCCTGGCCGAAAAAATCCGCCCGAGTCGCAACCGACGTGACCGAAGACGTGATCCGTGAGATTGCGCTGCCGCTCGGATTAGTGGATACGAAAGTTTGTGCGGTCGACGAAGTCTGGTCTGGACTGAAACTTATGATCCGCCGTCAGGAAAAAGGCCGCCGGCCTAACGAATGAAAGTACGTTGCTTCGATCACATCGATCTCCGCGTTCGCAACCGGGCGGAAGCACAGAAGTTTTACGCACAGATCCTGCCTGCGCTCGACCTCCCGCACAACCAAAGCGGCGAGCGCTGGGGCGCGTTCGACACGGGCAACCCGGAACCGACGGAATTCTTCGGATTCACAGAAGATCCGCAGCATCAACCGAACGGAACGCGCATCGCGTTTTGGGCCGAGACGCGCGCGCAAGTAGATCGCGTTGCTGAAGTCGTGCGCGTCGCTGGCGGCCTCAATCTTGAAGGACCGGAGCTTTGCGTGGATTACACGCCGGGCTACTACGCCTTCTTCTTCGAGGACCCGAGCGGAAACAAGCTCGAGGTCTGCTGCCGCGCGCGCGGAATCGTTGCGGAATAGCCCGCCTTCGGCGAGACATTGCAGGTGAGCCGCGCGACCGTTGCACCCAGGATTCTTCACCGACGTCGCGTCCGGTATCTCAAACTGATTGCCGTTTTCAAGATCCTGAAAGGCGTCTTGCTGCTCTCGCTCGGATTCTCGCTTCTCTTCCTCAACACCCGCACGCGCTGGCTGGATGCGATCTCTGATTGGGCGGCGGACGAAATCCTGCTCGAACACAGCCGCGCGATCGTTTACCTGCTTAATAAATTGCAGGATGCGCTGGCGGCAGGTCACTTGCGCGCGACGGGGCTGCTCGCGCTCTTCTATTCCGGTGTCCTTTTCACGGAAGGAATCGGCGTTTACCTGCAAAAACGCTGGGCCGAAATGCTGATGGTGTTCGCGACGGCCGCGCTCATTCCGATCGAAGTGCGACATATCTGGCATCGGCCGACCCTTGGCGCCTTCCTCATTTTCCTGGTGAACTGTTTCATCGTCTGGTTCCTCTACCGTGTCTTAAGGCGCGATCGGCATCCCGAGGCAGAACGGGTCGAACCGGAACCCGTCGAGATGAACTAGTGCACTGTAACCGAAGCTTCTGAAACGCTCTTGATTGGAGGGACGCCCGCCGTGGCGTCCGTCATCAGCGGGACGGGACAGCGCCCGTCCCTCCACCTCCACCATTCCTGAGCGTTGTGCCCGGTGTTCACATTCATCTGATACAGTGCACTAGTTGCCGAGACCCAGCGGTCGAATGCCGAGCTCATTCAAAGCGCGGTTCGTCTCCTCCATCGGCAGTCCCACTACGTTTGTAAACGAGCCGCCGACCCGTTCGATGATCTCGCCACCATCGTCCTGCGCCGCGTAAGCGCCGGCTTTGTCCAAGGGGTCGATTTTCCGGAGATAGGCGTTGATCGTTTCGGTGTCGA
>JACCXL010000353.1 GCA_013697015.1 Chthoniobacterales bacterium
GTGGTGTCCCCCCGGCCTTTTGCGATCAAGCCGTGGTACCAGGAACGCGGGACCGTGTATCCATCGAGCGCCCCGGCGACGCCGCTCAGTCCGTTGTCGTTGAAGCGCTCGCGTCTTGAGTTCAGCAGGCGGTGCTCGGCTTCGTCGTAGTCTTTTCTCATCAGAGAAATGCGAATTGCTATCGTACTGACGGCGCCGCCAGGATCGAAGGTCGCCGGGACTTCTCGCAGGGCCGCGCGCATCCCGTCTGTTTCTCCATTCTTCCGCAAGGAAAGAGCAGCGCGCGCCAGCGAGAAAAAATGCGCGTCGGGCGAGATTTCCAAACCGTCTTTGATGGCGTGCTCGGCTTCCGGATACCGGCCCAGATAGCTGTACGTTTCGAGCAGATTCCAAATGGCGGCGACGTTTCGCGGATCGAGTTGCCGCGCCCGCTCGAGGTTTGCGATCGCCTCCTCCCATCGTCCCTGCCGTCGATCAATCACACCTATGCCCCCCGGCACCTCCGAGTCGTTAGGCGTGGCGCCGGACGCCAGGGCGAATTCCCGGCGCGCCCGGTCGTAGTCTCGCCCGGCGTAATAATGATAAAACCCGAGCGCGAGATGCGCATCGCCCAGATCAGGTTGCAGTCGCAGCGCAGTCTCAGCGGCTGTCCGCGCTTGCGCGAGACGAGCGGGCCGTTTGTCATGGCCAAACCAGTAGAATTCGGCATGAATTCGTGACGCGAGACAATAGGCGAGCGCGAAATTCGAATCGCGCTCGATCGCCTGCTGGAGCAGCGGCAAGGCTTTTTGGCCATTCTCCTGCGCATCACCAATGCCGCTCCACTGGAAGAAGGTGCGCGCGCGGGTGTAGAGATCGTAGGCTTCCAAATCGCTCGTCGGTCGCATCTGCAATTGCGCCTTCTCCTGCGGCGAAAGGCGCGCGCGCAGCGCGTTTGTGATCTGTTCCGCCAGTTCGCTTTGGATCGCGAACAGATCTGTCAGATCGCGATCGAACGAATCCCCCCAGACGTGCGCATCGGTTTGCGCATTGATCAATTGCGCATTCACTCGCACCCGATTTCCAAATCTTCGGACCGTGCCTTCGAGAATGTGTGCCACCCCCAAAGCGCGCGCGATTTCACGGAGGTTCCGCACGCCGGTTTTGTATTGTTGCACTGACGTCCGGCTAATCACCTTCAAATCTGCGATTTTGGCCAGACTGGTGAGAATGTCGTCATGCACGCCATCCGCGAAGTAGGTGTTCTCCCGGTCGTCGCTCAGATTTTCGAAGGGCAAAACCGCAATACTTTTTTCCGGTGCGAATGGCTGAGGCCCCGACAGTCGCGTGGGGGAGGGGACCGATCTGCCGGTTGCGCTGGCGAGGGAACCGTCATCCGCGATGTCCTCCGTGCGCTTGATGCCCTGCGGCGTAAGATCGAACGCCCACGAGAGGAGGAGCGCGACGGGGAATCCGAGCGCGAGCAGGCAGATGACCAATCTCACTGCCCAATTTGGAATCTCGAAGAATGGGAAGACTTGTGTGGTGATTTGGGCCAGGAGCCATGCGACCACTGCATACGCCACGGCCACGCGATAAACTTTTCGCCGCTTCAGTTCGGCGAAGAAATTTCCACGCTTCGATGCCATGCGAGATTCTTCTACGCGAAAAGCTCGTCAGACGCACGTTCGAGCGGAACCTTCCTGTTTCGCGAGAAACTTTCGTCACGGTGACACTGCTGCAGCGGGCCCAGCGTGACGATTCCACGCGCGAAAGTCCGGCAAACTTCCATCGCGTAAGGCAGAGAGTTCGCCGTTGACCGAATTGGGGGGAGGCGTTGTTGCGCGCGCTGCAATCGGTGCGGCCAGCGTGATTACTTTCAAGACGAAGGTCCACTCAGTCAGCATCATCCCGCCGTCATATTTGCAGGGCTTCCCGTGGGGCGACGTTCCCGTTACGATTGCACGATGGAAGCGTGGCGCCTCTTTCGCTCGTTGAACAAAACGCAGCGCGCCACCTTTCTCGCCTGTTTCCTTGGTTGGGCGCTCGACGCGCTCGATTTTTTTCTTCTCACCTTCGTCCTGGCCCCGGTCGCGCACGATTTCGGCAAATCCATTCCGCAGATCACGTTTGCGATCACGCTGACGCTCATGATGCGGCCGGTCGGCGCGTTCATCTTCGGTTTTCTCGGAGATCGCTACGGGCGTCGCACGCCGCTGATGATCGACATCATCTTCTACTCATTGATGGAACTGCTGACCGCTTTCGCGCCTAACTTCACGGTTTTTCTCGTCCTGCGTGCGCTCTATGGAATTGGAATGGGCGGAGAGTGGGGATTGGGCGCGTCGCTCGCGATGGAGACGTTGCCCACGGCAGCGCGGGGTCTTTTCTCGGGAATATTGCAGCAGGGATACGCATTTGGTTACCTGCTCGCGGCCGTCGTTTACGCGTTCGTCTTTCCCGCCTTCGGCTGGCGCGGGCTCTTCGTGGCAGGCGCGTTGCCGGCAGGACTCGTCATTTTCATCCGTCTACGTGTTCCGGAATCTCCCGCATGGCTGCGGCAGCGGAGCCGCAGCAGCTCCGCTCTGGCGGATATCGGAGCGACCGCGCGACGTCATTGGCGACTGATAATCTATGCGGTTCTTCTCATGACCGCGTTCAATTGCATGTCGCACGGCACGCAGGATCTTTATCAAACATTCCTCGAAAAACAGCGCGGTTACGGAGTCAATCTGAAGGCAACGATCGGGATCGTTTACAGCATTGGCGCGATCTGCGGCGGCACACTTTTCGGTTATCTCTCCCAGCGTTGGGGACGCCGCCGGTCTATCATCGTCGCCGCGGCGCTCGGAATCGTGATGATTCCCGCATGGATGTTTTCACCCGGCCTGCCGCTGCTTCTGGCCGGTGGTTTCGGTATTCAGTTTATGGTGCAGGGAGCGTGGGGTGTTGTGCCCGTGCATTTGAACGAACTGTCGCCACCCCAAGTCCGCGGCACATTTCCGGGGTTCGTCTATCAACTCGGAAACCTCCTGGCAGCGAACATCGGCGTCTACGAAGCGCGCACCGCCGAGCATTTCCGTGACGCATCGGGGCGCCCTGATTATGCCTTATCGCTGGCTCTGTTCGCTCTTGGAATTTTTGTGGTGTTGATTGTCCTCACCGCGATCGGCCGCGAAGCGCGCGGCATCGATTTTTGATCAAGGTGGCGTGTCGAAAAATCCAGGAGGAGGTTTTCCTATCTCCGAAGGACTGGTGGCTGGCGGCGCCTGCGCAGCGGCCGGGGCCGGAGCGTTATAGACTCCGCCGCCATAGCGCGCCTCCACGATTGCTTCCGCGATTTTATCGGCGAGCTGCTCGCGATAGCTGGCGGCGGCGGCGGCCCCGCCTTCGCGCCGATTACTGAGAAATCCGCATTCCACGAGCACCGCCGGATAGCGAGCCTTGCGCAGGACACGGAAGTTTGCGTGCTTCACACCTCGGTTCACGGCGCGGGGCATCGTGATCAGCTTTCCCTGAATTTGCTGCGCGAGGCTGATCGCGTAAGGAGAGTGATAGTACGTTTCAAAACCCCTGATTCCGCGCCGGTTTGAATCGTTAAAATGAATGGAAACGAAAATCGAGTTCGCCTGCGCATTCTCGATCTCAACACGGCGATCGAGTGAAATGAAGACGTCGGAATCACGCGTCATCACGGTGCGAAATTGCGATTCGCGCAGCTTGCGGTTTAGCCGCTGCGCTACGTCCAAAGTCGCGACCTTTTCCGGCGGCCCGGAGCGTCGATAAGCGCCGTTGTCTTTTCCGCCATGCCCGGCGTCGACCACGACGCTGGTAAAAGTTCGGCTGGTGTTCTTCGCGTTCGGACCTGACACGCTCGAGCACCCGCTCAGGATGCAAAGAAGTGTCAGGATCCATAGGAGGTGAGTCAGCCGCGGCATGCGGACTGATACGCGAACAGAAGCCGTCTTCCACCGCTTTTCGCGGTCAATTTCGACTCCCCATCCCCACACGGGCCGATGAGGACAAACGCACAGCAAAATGCCGCAAGAAGATGGTGTGCGGAGCAAAAACCGCTTGTTTTTTCCAGTCCCAGAATTAAAGGCGTTAACTTACTTTATGCTTACTCGATTCGCGGTCATCCCGCTGCTTCTGGCCTTCAGTTTTCCAACGTGCAAGAAGCACGAGAAAGGGACCGCCGCTGGCGCAAACGCCTCTGGAACCGCCGCTCCTTCGCGCGCGCCATCCGCCGCGCCTGCGGCTGCCCTCGGCTCCGCCACGACGAATCCGGCGAATGCAAAACCGGCGATCGACCAAAACGCGCAGGTCGTCGTCTTCGGTTATCACCGATTCGTAAATCAGGTGCGCCGGCCTGACACCGAGATCACTCCGCAAGCGTTCGAGCAGCAGATGCAGGAATTGAGGAACAAAGGAATCGCCGTCATCGGTTTGCAGGATTTTTTGGCTTGGCGGCGCGGCGAAAAGGCCATCCCTGCGCGCTGCGCCGTCATCACGTTCGATGACGGTTGGAAATCGCAGTACGACGTGGCGTGGCCCATCATGAAGAAGTTTGGATATCCGCTAACGATGTTCGTCTACACGGAAGGAATCCGTCCGGGACATTTCAGCGGCGGCGAATCGATGACGTGGGATCAGCTCGCCGATATGCGGGATGCCGGGGTCGATATTCAGGCGCACACACAAACGCACCAGGACCTTCGAAAACCATACGACAAAGTTGCGAAGAAGCGGCTTAGCCCACCGGAGTACGAGCAGTGGCTGCAGAACGAGGTTGGTGGCTCGAAGGAGACGATCGAGCAGAAACTTGGGGTGAAGGTGAATTGCTTCGCCGTCCCGTACGGCTATTACAACGGCCACGTGAAGGACGTCGCGATGAAGGCCGGCTACGAAGCGCTGTTCACCGTCTATGGACAACCGGTGACTAATCGGACTCCGCTTGATTCGGTTGGACGATATTTGATGGAGGCAAACAAGCCGAAGACCTTCACCGATG
>JACCXL010000361.1 GCA_013697015.1 Chthoniobacterales bacterium
CGGACTTGTTTTCTGGCCGCAAATCGTCGCGGTCGATGGCTTATACTGGATCGCGCGCCTGGCGGGCGGTGAATCGTCCACGCTCGGACTCATCGTCCATCTCGCCATCAGTATCGTGATCGGTGCCGGCTACGGAGTATTGTTCGAGCGCGAATCGCCGGACTGGGGCGCTGCAGTCGGCTGGGGCATGCTTTACGGAATCACCTGGTGGTTTGTCGGTACGCTGACTCTCTTCCCGATCTGGCTGGGAGCTTCCTTCACCTGGACCACGGCAGCGGCCGCGAACGCGCTCTCGTCGCTCCTCGGACATCTGATTTATGGCGCGACGACCGCGAGCGTTTCCTGCTTTTGGAACGCAGGCATCAGGATTGGATGCGTCTCGACCCAAGATTTGCCGCGCGCGAGGCGCGCCTCCAGCGGCCAACCGGCACGCCGGCGCCCGCGCTTTGGTTCTTCGCGCTCGGCCTTGGGGTGCTGTTACCGATTTTGTTGAGCTGACCTGCGCTTAAGAAAAGCGCACCGGGAGCGCGGCCTGAGCAAAATCGAATGAAATAAAACGATTCCTGGAGACTCGTAGTTGTGTAAACACCACTCTTAAAAAAATATGAAAACAATTTCTCAGGCATTCCTTTCCATCGTCTTTGGCGCGCTGGCCGCGAGCGCTTTTGCCGGAGCAAACGCCAACGTCGATAAAGGCGGCACTGCTCTGCAAGGTTATGACCCCGTTGCGTTTTTCACGGACGGGAAACCGGTGCTCGGGAAAGAAGAATTTCACAGTAGCTATCACGGCGCGACTTATCGGTTCGCCTCAGTGGAACACCAATCAATCTTCGAAAAAAACCCCGCCGAGTATGAGCCGCAGTTTGGTGGCTACTGCGCCTACGGGGTGTCGCAAGGGCACCTCTCCCCGGTGAAGATTGACGCATTCCAAATCGTGAACGGCCGGCTGCTGATGCAGTACGACTCCGACGTGAAAAAAGAATTCAACAGAGATCAAAGCGGCAATCTGCGAACAGCGGACAAGAAGTGGCCAGGATTAGCAGGATCGGGGCATTAGTCGCGAGCCCATTTTCCGTGCGTGAGGTGCCGAATGTTTGAGGCCGCCTTGTGGTAGGACGACAGAATCCATCCCGCTGGCGCGCTCGCTGGCAGGCGTTCGTTCATCCTGTTGACGAAGAGAAGCAGGCGCTGCTGCGCGCGCGCTGGGATTCGCTGCCCGACGAACTGCGCACTCCCAACCAATTGAGCGGCCGGCATCTCACGCACTGTGGTTTTACGACGGGCGCAAGTTATTGCTCGTTTCATTGCACGCATTGTTATCTGCCGAAAAACGCCAATCACGTGCCGATGCCTTCGCTCGCGCAGATGAAGGAACAGATCGATGCGAACCGCCGATTTCAAGGGCCCGGTGGCGGCTTACAGATCACGGGCGGCGACGTCGCCGACGCCTACTGGCGCAGCGGTCGTCAAGACGAGCTGGTCGAGATCGTTCGTTATGCTGTGGAAGCAGGCCTGGTCCCGATGTTGATGACGCACGGCCAGACCTTGATCGAGCACCCCGAATTTCTGGAGAAGCTCATGGTCGCCGGCGGCCTCCGGCAGGTGGCCGTCCATATCGACATGACGCAGGCAGGTCGCCGGAATTTCCCGATTCAACGGGTCAGAAACGAAGCTGATCTGCATCCGGTCCGCGAATCCTTCACGCGACTCGCTTTCGATCTGCGCGCCCGCACCGGCCTCCCCTTGGAGCTTGCGCACAATTGCACCGTCACCGAACGCAACCTCGAGTTCGTGCCGGACGTTGTCCGCTGGTTTCTGGCGGATTCGCGGCGCACGCGGATCTGGCGAATCTTGAGTTTTCAACCCGAAGCCGACACGGGCCGCACAATTTTTTCGAAGCATCCGGCGACTCCAGCAACGGTCTGGAAAAAAATTTGTGAAGGGATGGGACTGCCATTGGATGGCAGCGCTTACATCGGCGGACATCCAGAATGTAATCAGGGCGCGAGCCTGTTGGTGGAGAGACGGCGAGGCGGTTACCTGCCGCTCTTGCCTGACGACGACAAAACCAAACGACTGTTCGCCGATATCCTCGCCACCGTCGGTGCGATCTCGACCGTGACCACCGAGGAGGATGCCGGCGCCTCGCTTTTGCCCTACCGCGCGGCAGGAGCATTCGCGCGCCATCCGAAGCTAGCGCTGCGCAGTGGTATGCGCGTGCTGGCTCTGGTCGCGTCCGGGCGCATTCCATGGCCGTTCCTCCGGGCGATCGCAACCGGCCGCGCGCATACCGTCAACATTGGCACGCACAATTTTATGGACGCGAAACGCGTGGCCGCTGCGGCGAACGACCCGATGACGAAAAGCCGTCTCGACGCGTGCGTCTTCAAAGGCGCGGTCAAAAATCGGGCCACGGGCGAGTGGGAAGCCGTCCCGATGTGCGCCATGAACCAGAACCGCTGGGGCGAGTTATACGAAGAGCGGCTTCGCAACGCCGGCGAGATACCGCTTCCAGAATCCGAGATCGCATAACACATGACCAGCGAAATCCATGTCCGGCTGCATTTGCTTACGGCCACGCGGGGTCAGATGACCGCAAAGATCAGCCTAACGAGGCGCGCATTTCTTTTGAAGTGCAGAGAATCTGGACTAGGAAAAACGAAGCAAAATCATTTCCTGCTTTCGTGATCCACTTTTCAGAAAACTCCGCAGGTCGAGCACCACTCATTGAGGTTCCGAGGCATGCTCGTTATTTCGCCTCTCCGCGAACCGTTTTGCCCTGAGCGCGCAGTTCCAGAATATCTCTGACGGCGCGGTTGAGAGGCGTTGGAACACCGGCGGCCTCGCCTAGTTCGACCACACTTCCACTCAACCATTCGACCTCGAGGTGTTTTCCTTGTTCCAGATCAGTGTGCATCGAGGAGGTCATCGCCGCGGGTAAGCCATCACAAAACGCCAGGCGGGTTTCCGCAAAATCGTCGTCAAGGGGAACACCGTGTGCGCGGCCCACTGCAACAACCTCACGCATCACCTCAAGCAGAAACGTGCGAGTCCGGGGGTTGGCGCGGATCGGTCCGATTGTCTGTCGTATCGTCGCGGTGGTAGCTGACGTTCCGATAACAAAGACAAATTTCTCCCAAATCGCGCGCCGTATGTCCGAGCTGATTTCGGCCTCGAGCCCGCTGCGCTGGCAGGCTTCGAGAAAATTTGCCGTTCGAGTTGAGACGGCGCCGT
>JACCXL010000390.1 GCA_013697015.1 Chthoniobacterales bacterium
CCGCCAAACGCGCCCGCCAAACCAGCGTCCGCGCCCTCCGCAATCGTCGCGTGCTCACACACCTGCGTGGTCTTGCAAAACGCGCTGGAGCCGGCGGTGAAACGCGGGATGTGAACGACGTCCGCGCCCTGATTTCTGCGGTCGACAAAGCCGCCAAGCGCGGGATCATTCATAAGAATGCTGCGAAGCGCCGGAAAGCGCGTCTGCACAAAGCGCTTGCAGCCGGCTCGGCGAAATCGGCCGAATAAAAGCGCGACGGTCCGCGTTCCCGTTCTCGTCCCGCGCGAGGCGCTTTCCGCGTTGCATATCGCGCAGGACGGTTGAAAATTCCCACTCGATGATTCCCGCGTTACTTCTTCTTCTCTCCGCGGTCGCGTTTCGCATCACGACCGGACTCATGATTCATTCCGGTGCGACCTGGCTCTCGAATTTCGCCCCGCTCGCAGCCGTCGCTCTCTGCGGTGCTGCGTATCTCCCGACGAAATACAAATTCGCCGTTCCATTGTCGGCCTTGTTCATCTCGGATGCCGTTCTGAACTATCACTACAACACGTCGCTGCTCGATCCGCTGGTCCTTTGCCGCTATCTCGCCCTCGGGCTTGTTTGCTTTGTCGGGTTCTCGCTTGCCGCACGCGTTTCGTGGCGAACGCTGTTGCCAGCTTCCCTCGCGGGATCGTGCATTTTCTATTTGATCACTAATGTCTTCGCCTGGCTAACCGATCCTGGCTACGCGAAGAATGCAGGCGGCCTGGTCCAATCGCTTACGGTCGGTTTGCCGGCTTACAGTGGCACTCCGACGTGGATGTTTTTTCGGAATTCCCTCCTGGGTGACTTGTTTTTCACTGCCCTGTTCGTCGTCTGCATGAGGTTGGGGCGAAGCATGGAAAGTTCGACTGCGGCGCGAGCCGTGCCCCGTCCCGCTTAACCGGCGATGCAGCAGCCGGAGCAGCGCGACGAAGTCGAAATGCTCTCGCTGATGTTGCTGATTCGGCGTTTCGAGGAGCGCGCCAGCCAGCAATATCAAGCGCAGAAGATTGGCGGCTTCTGTCATCTCTACATTGGGCAGGAGGCAGTCATCGTGGGCGCTGTGGCCGCGGCGCGACCGGACGATTATCTGATTACGGCCTACCGGGATCACGCGCACGCGCTGGCGCGCGGAACATCGCCCGACGCCTGCATGGCGGAACTCTTTGGAAAGGTGACCGGCTGTTCGCGTGGCCTGGGTGGATCGATGCATTATTTCGACCGCGAACATCACATGTACGGCGGTCACGCCATCGTTGGCGCGCACGTGCCACTCGCGGTCGGGATGGCTTTCGCCTCGAAATATCGCGAGGAAGATCGTGTCACGCTCTGCTTTTTCGGCGACGGCGCCATCAACCAGGGTTCCTTCCACGAAGCTCTCAATCTGGCGGCTCTCTACAAACTCCCGGTAGTCTTCATTTGCGAGAACAACTTGTTCGCGATGGGCACGAGCGTGGCACGCTCCACTTCACTCAAACAAATCGTCGATCGCGCGGAGGGCTACGACATCCCCGGCACGGTCGTAGACGGGATGAACTTTCGCGAAGTGCGCGACAAGCTGAGTGAAGTAGTGGAAGAGATCCGCCGGAATCCGCATCCGGCCTTTGTCGAAATCCGCACGTATCGCTACCGCGGCCACTCCATGTCCGATCCGGCCAGCTATCGGACAAAAGAGCAGCTGGAGAAATATCGCATGGATGATCCGATCACACGTCTGCGCGCGCAGTTGGCTCGTGAAGGAAAGCTGACCAACGAGGAGTTCGATCGGAGGGACAAAGCAGCCAAGGACACGGCCCTGGCGAGCGTGAAGTTCGCCGAAGAGAGCGAGGAGCCGCCCTTGGAGAAGCTCTACGACTATACCTACGTGAACGGAGCGGGCGCGTGAGGGAAATCACCTATCGCCAGGCGTTGAACGAAGCGCTCGGCGAGGAGCTGGAGCGCGATCCAGACGTCTTTCTCCTCGGTGAAGAAGTAGCCGAGTACAATGGCGCTTATAAAGTATCGCAGGGTTTGCTCGAACGCTTTGGTCCCAAGCGCATCATAGACACGCCGATCAGCGAGAATGGGTTTGCGGGCATGGCCGTCGGCGCCGCCATGGTCGGGTTGCGGCCGATTGTCGAGTTCATGACCTTTAGCTTCTCGCTCGTAGCTTTCGATCAGGTAGTGAACAACGCGCCCAACATGCTCACCATGTCGGGTGGCCAATTCAATATCCCGATTACTTTTCGCGGCCCGAACGGCCCCGCTCATCAGCTCGGCGCGACGCACTCACACGCCACGGAATGCCTCTACGCCAACGTGCCAGGCCTCAAGATCTGCACGCCCGCTACTCCGCGGGACGCGAAAGGGTTGTTGAAGACAGCGATTCGCGACAACAATCCGGTCCTCGTGCTTGAATCAGAGCTGCTCTACAGCTCGAAAGGCCTGGTCGAGCCGGAAGATCACGAATTGCTCATCCCGCTGGGCGAGGCGGAGTTGAAGCGTCCGGGCACCGACGTTTCAATCATCTGCTATGCGCAGACGGTGCCGCTGGCACTGACGGCGGCGGAGCGCTTGCAGGAAGAAGGAATCGAAGCTGATGTGCTCGATCTGCGTTCGATTAAACCGCTCGATCTGTCCGCGATTTTTCAGTCGGTGACGAAGACGCATCGCGTTGTGATCGCGGAACAGGACCGGCCCTACTGCGGGATTGGCGCGGAGATTTGCTTCCGCATTCAGCGCGAGATTTTCGATGAGCTCGACGCGCCCATCATGCGCATTGCCCAGGAAGATGTGCCGATGCCGTACAACGAACGGCTTGAGAAAGCGGTGCTGCCGAGCGCGGATAAGATTGTCGCGGCAGCGCAGAAGGTCTGTTACAGCTGAGAAAATCCGTTATGCCCGAAATTCAGATGCCCAAATTGAGCGATACGATGACGGAAGGCACGATCGTCGCTTGGAAGAAAAAGAAGGGCGACAAAGTCTCAGCCGGTGATGTGCTCGCCGAAATCGAAACAGACAAGGCGACGATGGAATGGGAGTCGCCGGAGGATGGGGTGCTCACGGAAATTTTTGTCCAGGAAGGCGGCAAAGTGGAAGTGGGCGGTAAGATCGCGCTGATCGGCGATCCGACACCGGCGACAGAGTCGCCCGAAGCGCAGCCGGAAAAGGCCGTCGCGGAAACTCCTGAAAAAAAGGAGAAGCCGGCGAAGAAACCGCAGAGTGAGACGGAGAAGCCGGGTTCAGCTGAAAAGCCGGAGAAAGAAACCGCTCCGCCGCAGGTATCCGAAGATAGGGCGAAGCGCACCGATGCATCAAAGAGCGTTCCGGCGGCCACCGCGAAGCGTTCAACTGGAGAGCCGGCCCGCGGAAGTGGTGAGGCACGCGTGAAAGCGTCCCCCGTGGCTCGCCGCCTTGCCGCCGAGTACGGCGTTGACCTCGGGAAGATCAACGGCACGGGACCGGAAGGTCGCGTGACGGAAAGCGATGTGCGAGCAGCGGCCCAGAACAGGGGAGGCTCCGCCGAAACGCCGGCTTCCATCAAGCCGGCCGAAGGAGCGCGCGTTACCTTGAGTGGGATGCGCAAGGTCATCGCCGAACGCCTGGTTGCGAGCAAAGGGCCGGTCCCGCATTTTTATCTGACGATCGAGATAAACGCGGGGCCGCTCGTCTCGGCGCGGGCAGAGTTGAAGGCCGGCGGAGAAGAAAGCGACACCTCGAAAATCACGGTCAACGATTTCGTTCTGAAAGCGGCGGTCGATGCGGCCGTGAAAGTGCCGAAAGTGAATGCCGCCTTCGATCAGGACTCGATCGTGGAATATGAAGATGTGGACCTCGCCATTGCCGTCGCGATTGACGACGGATTGGTCACGCCTGTCGTACGCGCAGCGCAAAAGAAATCACTGCGAGAGATCAGCGAAGCGGTGAAAGACCTCGCGCAGCGTGCCCGCCACAAACGGATGAAGCCGGAGGAATTCCAAGGCGGCACATTCACCGTCTCCAATCTCGGCGGTTACGGAATCGACTCTTTTTCGGCCATCATCAACCCGCCCCAGGGATTCATCCTGGCTATCGGCCGGATCAATAAGACGGCGGTGGTCGATGATTGCGATCAATTGACGGTGGGGGAGCGGATGTCGATCACGATGAGCTGCGACCACCGTGTGATCGACGGTGCGCTGGGCGCGGAATACCTGAAAGCGCTGCGTCAGTTGCTGGAAAATCCGGCATTGCTTCTTATCTGATGCAGGGCGCTTAATGCGCCCGCGAGAAAGGCATATGGCGAGGAAGTCGAACAGGTGGATCGCGCGTTTTTCCATGCATTCGGCGCGTGGATTGGTTCGGGATCAGCGTACCCGGCGTATGACGATGTTCGTTGTCGTTCTCGGGGCGCTTCTGCTGGTCTTCGCTGGCTCCACTTTCTTGCAGGGTCCGCTCGATCCTCACCAGCATCTCCTCTGGTTTATTTTGTTCTGGCTGGCTTGCGCCTGGTTGACGCTGCTGGCCATTCTGCTCGCGCTCTTCGATTTGTTGATGGTGCGAGCCGATGGGCGTGCGCGTACGAAGCAACTGCGCACGCCAATGGAAGATGACAGTCCGCCCGTTGATCAGGATGACGGCTAAATCGGACGGCGCAGACATGTCCTCTCCCGGATGGAAAACGCGGGAGCAGATGGAGGCTGACGAACGGCACGTGCTGGCCCCGTTCGCGCAAAAGTCGGGCGAGAGCCGCGGCCGAAAATTTCCGGAAACACGGCACGCTTATCGCACGGAATTCCAGCGTGATCGGGCGCGTATCATTCATGCGCGCGCCTTCCGGCGACTCGAATATAAAACGCAGGTGTTTCTCAACGGAACGGGCGATCATCTGCGCACCCGGCTGACTCATTCGATCGAGGTCGCGTCCATCAGCCGCACGATCGCACGCGCGCTCGCCTTGAATGAAGACCTGGCGGAAGCGATCGCGCTCGCGCATGACCTCGGTCATTCGCCGTTCGGACATTCGGGCGAAGAAATGCTGGCGGAGTGTATGCGTGAGCACGGCGGCTTTGAGCATAACCGGCAGAGCTTGCGCGTGGTCGAGTTGCTTGAGAACGCCTACCCGGGTTTCCCCGGCTTGAATCTGACGTTCGAGGTCTGCGAAGGGTTGCAGAAGCACCAGGCGTTTTATGATCCACCGAATCAGGGGGACGCGAACTACCGGTGTGCCTCGCTCGAAGCGCAGATCGCCAATCTCGCTGACGAAATCACTTACTACAGCCACGATCTTGATGACGCGGTCGATTTCGAAATCCTGAGCGCATCGCAACTAGAGGACGCCGCGGTGTGGCGCCGCAGCCATGAGTCGGTTACCGCGCGTTATCCATCTGCGCGCGAACCTGAGCTGCGCAAGCTGATCATCCGGGACATCATCGATGTCCAGGTGAGCGACGTTATCACCGCGAGCGCGGCGGCCATCGCGAAGGCGGGCGTCGAGAGCGCCGATCAGGTCAGGCAGCAACCGCTGCCGCTGATCAGCTCCAGCGAGGAACTCCTGACCGCGAATCGCGAGCTGCGGCGCTTTCTTTATCAAAATGTTTACTACCATCCGCGCGTAGCGGAAGTAAATCGGCGCGCGTGCGAAATGCTGCGCACCGTCTTCGAAGCCTATGTCCTGGCGCCTGATCGCCTCGGTGACGTGGCCACCAAGCGAATCGAATCCGAGGGACTGCACCGCACCATCTGCGACTACATCGCCGGCATGACGGATCGATATTTATTGGAAGAACACGCGCGTCTCGCGGGCACGACGAGCGAGGCGAGCACTCGTTAGGCAGCCGCACCGCCGGTTTCTTCCGAGAGATATTGGATCAGAAGCCGGAGCCGCTCGTTGACCGCGAGAGCTTCCAGGACACGCTGGCGGCGGAGCGAGTCACTCACGAAGGTCGCCGCCATCAAGTCTGCCAGCATCGCCGGATCGCTGAGATCGGAGAGAAAGCGATCCACTTTTTCCGGAAGCGCACGCCCGTGGCCCTTGAGCCTTTGATACAGTTCCAGAACTTTCGTGCCGAGCGCTTCGCTCTGGACGATCGGCGTGGCGATAGCATCGAGCGCCTCCATGTGAGCAATCGGAAACGGTGCGCGTTGCTCGAAGTCGATGAAACGCACGCGGCGCAGGCCTTGCAGAATGAGGTTTGAAGTTCCGTCGCCGCGCCCAACGCAGGCCCGAACCAGCCCGATCGTGGCGGTCTCGAAGAAATCTTCTGTCGAATGCCAATCGCCCTTTTCGGATTTGACCAAAGCGACGCAAAACATGCGGTCATGCGCCAAAGCATGCGCGAGCATTTGCTGATAGCGGGGCTCGAAAATGTAGAGCGGGAGTAAAGCATGCGGGAAGAGAACCGCGCCCGGAAGCGGCATGACGGGAGCATGGCTGGGCAGCGCGAGCGTTTGTTCGGTTGACATGCTTTCTGAAGGTATACGCGCGCCGGCTACGGCAAGACACCCCGCCAGACTATCCGAGGGAATCAGATGCGATCAGTTCTCCGCTTTTGCCGGATTCGCCGGAGCGCGGCCAGCGAAATCTGCCCGGGGAGCTGCGGATCGACGAGATACCCGTAGTTGTGGACGGATCCATGGTGTAGCAGTGCGACCCGCGCGGAGCGGCCGCATTTGCCGACGCCCATCGCCGCCAACGGAACTCGCCCGCTGGCC
The DNA here is from genome assembly GCA_013697015.1 of Chthoniobacterales bacterium. GTDB lineage: Bacteria > Verrucomicrobiota > Verrucomicrobiia > Chthoniobacterales > UBA10450 > JACCXL01. The sequence continues at coordinate 6,697 of JACCXL010000390.1, forward strand.
TCGGTATAAAACGCGAGCAATTCCAGAACGTCATTTGGCGTGTCGGTGCGCACAGCAAGCTTGAAGATCCGCGGCCGTAAGCGAAGGGCTGCCTTCAGTTGTGCTTTCATCCACTGCTGCGACGGCATCCGGTCAAGTTTGTGCACTGAAATAATCAATCCGACGCCGCGCTCATGCGTAGTGCGCAGGAGAGGCGCGAGCTGGCGAGCGGAGCGCAATTCGACGTCGACAAGCTGCGCCACGGGCAGGAATCGCTGCAGAAGTTCGCGCCGACGGGTGGGCGACAGATTGTGTTTGCCTCCTTCTTGTGGATGCCGCGCGGTCATGATGAGCGG
>JACCXL010000401.1 GCA_013697015.1 Chthoniobacterales bacterium
GACCAGGATCAAACCACGGTGCCGCGGGCTGAACCGGCGGAAGAGGACCAGTCGGACTGAGCTAGGCGGCGGCCGGTTCGGCCGGTAATTCCATTGTCCCTTTGAACTTCGGCTCTTCCGCTTCGGCGCCGAAGTTATTGCGATACAACTCGGCGACTCGCACCATTTCGTCGTCGCTCAATCTCGGTGTCTCCGGAGCACGGGCGAATTCGATCAACTGCGCCTCTTCGTAAATATTCGGCAGAGTGGACGCGACGCGCTCATCGGCCAGCAGCCATTGCAGAGCCGCTTGTCCGAGCGTGCGGTCTGGACCTTCGAGGAACCGGAGCTGCTCCACCTTCTTGACTCCGTTAAGGAGCCAGCTGCGCGGGCGGTGATTGCGATGGTCGTTAGGTGGGAAGACCGTCTCCGGCGTGTATTTACCCTCGAGCATGCCGGACGAGTGCGTCACGCGAATCAGGAACATGGTGTCCTTGCCAGCGTCCGCCGCGGCTTCGTGCATGGCGCAACCGGGGTGCTGCTCGAGGATGTTGTAAATATGCTGGACGCTGGTGACGGGGCGCTCGCGAATTGCATTCACACCTTCGAAAAGCCAGCCGATCGCAGGACCGAGCGCGACGCCGTAATGGCGGATCTTGCCGTCTGCTTTTAGCTGATCGAGTGCCGTCCAGACGGCGTCATCGTAGATTTGCTCCATTCGGATGTTGTGCAATTGCAGCAGATCGATGCGATCCGTCTTCAAACGCTGCAAAGCCGCCTCGGTCGCGTGCACGATGGCGGCCGGTGAAAAGTCCTGCGGGATTTCGCGCTGTCCACGCCCGCGCGTTTCGCCGTGCGTCACAAAATCGTAGCCAACCTTGGTCGCGATCACGATTTCATCGCGCTGCGTGGGGAAGGCTTTGGCGATTAGCTCTTCGCTGAGCCCGTTGCCGTAGGTGTCCGCCGCATCAAAGAGCGTGATGCCCAGATCGAACGCCTTGTGCATCAGCGCGATTGCTTCTCCTTCCGTGAATTGCCCCCACCAGCCGGTCGATACTGTCCAAAGGCCGAAGCCCACTTCGCTGACCGTTAAATCTGTATTTTTGTAGGTGCGGAACTGCATCGAGCTGAAACTTTCGCGCTCAGTCTGGCGCGCGTCAAAGCGGCGTTCGTCTTATGCACCGATGCCGATGCAACCGACCCTGGCGGAAACAGCATTGGTTCCGCTGCGCAAATTCTCTGTTATGGTTAAGTGTGAGGGACCAGCAGGCCGCGGCTTTGCTCATCGTCGGACACGGTTCGACGGTGAACCCCGATTCGAGTGCGCCGACGCTCGCACACGCAGCCGAGATTCGGCGGCGCGCGATTTTCCGCGAGGTCCGGTGCGCGTTCTGGAAGGAGGAGCCGAGCCTGCGTGACGCCCTTTTCGCGTTCGACGATCCGGAGCTCCGCGATGTTTTCGTCGTGCCCAATTTTATCAGCGAAGGGTATTTCACGCAGACGGTCATTCCGCGTGAGCTGGAGTTGGATGGACGGACCACGAGGCGCGTTCGTGGCCAGCTTTGGAAATATTGCGAGCCGGTCGGCAATCATCCCTGGATGACGGAGATGTTGTTGCAGAGGGCGCGGGATGTCGCCGCGGATATTCCCCCCTCGCAAACCACGCTGCTCGTTGTCGGTCATGGCACGGGGCTGAACGACAACAGCGCAGTGGCCGCAAAGCGACAGGTCGCGGCGATTCGGGCGAGCTCCGATTATGCAGCAGTCCTGAACGTTTACATGGAAGAGCCGCCGCTCGTTTCCGATTGGGCAAAACTGACGTCCACGCCGAACGTCGTGGTCGTGCCGTTTTTTATATCGGATGGGCTACACAGTTATCAGGACATCCCAGTCCTGCTCGGGGTCGAGCCCAGCGTGACGGCTTCCGCGAGCGAGCGCGCGCAGGCCGGCGAGGTCTTCCGGCACAATCCGCGGCCCTTGCACGGACGTTCCCTCTATTACGCCAGCTCGATCGGCACCGATGCCCGCTTCGCCGACGTCATTATCGATCAGGTTGCGTCCTTCGATCGAAGCCAGCTTGATCTCGACGCCCGGTCGATGAACCTTTCCAAAGGAGCCCTCGCGTGAGTACGCCCGCCGCTATCAAGATGCTGCAAGAATTGGGCGCGTTCATTCTCGCCGGCGCGAAGGGACCTGAAGATGTAAAGCAAATGGCGGAGATGATCCGGACCGCCTGCGATTACCGCTGGGTCGGGATCTACAAGCTTTCCCGTGGCCAGTTGAAGATCGTGGCGGGGACGGGCGACGATCCTCCTGCGTATCCTTGTTTTCCGGTGACGCAGGGGCTGTGCGGAGCGGCTGTGGAAGGGCGCGAGACGATTGTAGTGGAAGATGTGCGGAAAGATGGGCGTTATCTGCCGACGTTTGGCACAACGCGTTCGGAGATCGTCGTGCCAGTCATCAGCAGGTCGGAGCGTGTCGTCGGAGTGATCGCGGTGGAGAGCGAACACCTGAACGCGTTTGCCGGCACGGATCGCGAACTGCTCGAGCGGGTCGCTTCCTTGATGGGGCGCGCATTTACGTGAGGGGACCCTCGCGACCGGAGCGCTCCGGGTTCGCGCAAAGGATTTCGCGGGCGGTTGTGCGGATCGGCGAAATTCAGATCACCCCGAGCGCGGGCGGATTCGAGCTTCGCCATCGGAAGGATCAGGCGCGCCATGATCTCTCAACCTTTTCGGTCGCGGAAGATGCGATCGCCTTGGCGCTCTACGATGATGACGGGAAATACCGCCGGCTCAGAACTGCGCCGAATTTGCGTCGCGGCTGGCTTCTCAAGTTAGCCGATGCTGCGGCGGTCGAAATGGCGATCGACGGATTTTATCCCGGCCGGCTTCCGGCCTATGAAATGTGGCGAAACGAGCGACTGATGCCGACCGATCTGCGCGAGACTTTACACCGGCAGAGCGGGATGTATCGGATCGCGGCTAAGATTTCCGATCCGCAAATCGAAGCGGTGGTGAGCCGCACCTGCCAATCCGACGGCGGTTGTTTGCGCACGATTCTGTGGCGTCGCGACCGGAGTGGAGCACTGCCGGCCATGCGTCTATCGGGTGAGAAATACGATCCGTTTCACGATCAGACCGGCGGCGGCGAAGAGACGGTTCCATTGCTCTGTCCGGAGGCCTGCAACATACTGATCGCCGCCGCGCGGGAGGCGGTAAAAGCGACGATCCCCAGAGTAGCGGACTCGAGAAGATGATTCTGCGTGCCC
>JACCXL010000404.1 GCA_013697015.1 Chthoniobacterales bacterium
GGTCCTTAAATGCAGCTAAAGCCTGGATCGCAGGAGCGTGGCTTTATATTCCTCTTACCCTGGCGACCCAGGCAGGTCTCGTCCCATTCACTGACTTCTCCAGCGTGCGTGGAGTTCTGACCTTTAATCTCATATCGGCAGTGCCAAACCTTCTGCTTAATCTGGCGATGAGTTACAGGGGATTTAGGGTGCTCCATCTCACGCAGGCCTAAGAATGCCAGACATCTGCTATTTTTTGGCGAGAGCTAAAGGCACGATCGTCCGAGCTTGGTATAACTCGCTTCTATCAGTTATCGTACGAGTGCCTGTGCGGGCTAACCGTACCGTGAAGGTGCACGTCTTCGCCTACTCAAACGAGGCCATGTTACCAGAGCAGGTGGCTTCCATCCGATCTTTTCTGCGACACGTGGGACGTCCGATTGCTTACACTGTCGTTTCTGATGGGAGTCATTCCCAGCGCAGCGCAACGCTGCTGCGTCGCCTTGATAGTTCTGTTAAGGTCGCCTCTGCCGTTGACTGGATACCTCCAGGCGCACCGCACGGCATGCGTGATTATTTGACGTCTCATCCAACTGGTCGCCAGCTCGGCCTGATCATGTGTTTGCCGTTGGCGGAATCAGCCATGTATGTCGATGCCGACGTGCTATTCTACCCGGGAGCCAGGGAGCTCGCACGATTAGTGGCGAGCGAGTCGAGTTCGGCATCCTTTCTGCAGGACTGTCAATTCGCGGGGGATACCCGTCTTATCCGGGCTGAGCGTGAAAAGCAAACTCCAGTCAACACCGGCTTTCTGATTCTTCGTAAACCACTCGATTGGTCGTTAGGTGTCGCTCGTTTCCTCGAGTTAGAGGGCGCCCCGAGTTTCTTCACGAACCAGACTATCACACATTTGGTCATGCACGCTAACGGGGCCAATGCCCTGACCCGGGAAAAGTTCATTCTCGAGCTGGATGATCAATGCGATTACGGGGACCGGCACGCCAACGCCGACGTAGCTATCCGGCACTACGTCAATCCTGTCCGGCACAAGTTCTGGACTAGCCTTTTCCCGTAAGAGCATGATAGAGAGAAGCAAACGCAAATTGCGCATTCTGGCGATTGTCAATCTGCCCTGGGATTTGCGTCTCGGAGCGGCGCGCGTTTGGATTGAGTTGGCGGAACACTGGCGCTCTGCGGGGCACACTGTCGATTCCTACAGTTTGACCGATGCGTTTCCGCGACCAGCGCGGTCCGGAGCGGTCTTCGCACTGCGACAGGTCTGGTTTGCTCGTCGGGCAAGTCGATTCATACAGGCGCGTGGCGGTCAATACGATGTAATCGACGCGTTGCTCGGGACGGTAACCCAATCAAAACAAGCGCTCGGTTTTCAAGGGCTGCTGGTAGCTCGATCGGTCGGGTTCTATTGGCTGTATCATAAATTTAATGAGCACGCGCGGGAGCGGTGGCCCGACCGGCGGCGCGGGAAATTAAGCGGTCGCATCCTTTATACACTGACCCGGCAGAATCTTTTGCAAGCGGCCGATGAGGCGATGGGTTACGCCGATCTTATTAACCTTGCCAACGAGGATGAACTCGCGTCGTTACGCCGTGATTTGCGCTCGGAAAAGCCGGCCATGGTGCAGCCGTATGGCCTTACGGAGGAACGGCGGCGCGCTTTTCACGATGCTGCCCTGAGTGCAGAAGAGCGCCTCGCGAAGCAGAGAATATGCTTCATCGGGCAATGGAGCGTGCGGAAAGGTTCGAGAGATTGGCCGGAGATTGTCCGCCAGCTTCGAGCTCTTAATCCGCGCCTGAGGTTCCGATTTCTTGGGACCATGGCCGGTGACTCGACCATGCGCGATGACCTTCACGCAAAGGATGATGAGCGTCTCGAGTTTGTCAGCGAATACGAACCGCAGGATCTGCCGCGGCTTCTAAGCGACTGCACGATCGGCGTATTTCCGAGCTACGTGGAAGGTTTTGGATTTGCAGTCCTCGAACAGTTGGCCGCTGGGCTGCCCACCGTCGCCTACGATGTGCCTGGGCCTCGCCAAATTCTCCGCAAATTGCGACCGGCCCTCCTCGCCCCGGCGGGTGAGATTGGTGCACTGGTTCAACGCGCCAGGGAAATCATGGATTTCTCGGCCACGGAATATGACAGTTTGCGGCAACAATGCCTAGCTATAGCACGCGGTTTTTCCTGGCCGCAGATCGCAGCCGACACAATTCGAGCTTACCGCGAAGCTATCAGGCGGCAGGACAGGCCGATCCTCTTCACCCAGCCGTTCGGTCTGCACGCACCCGGCGGCGGCGCGCGCATCCTGCGCGCTTTGCTCGAGAGTCGGCCGCGGCCGATCACAATGGTCTGTACTTCACCTGATCCGCCGGTCGGGAGCGCTAGCGTTAACGAGATCCATCTTCCGTTGCGCCCGAGCCTAGGTCGGCTCGAACGGACGCGGTTCGCTGGTCTCGCTCAACCTTTGGGACGCTTGTTCTCACGTCGTTTCGTGCGACGTCTAAAGTCAACCGCGATCGAAACGAATGCCTGCGCGCTCCATGCAATTGCGCATGGCGGCCTTGATTTCTACTACGCCTTTCGCATATCGCGCGATCTGGCAGTGCCGTTCTTTCTTCACGTGCACGACGACTTCATCTACAGCTCACGCATCGCAAAAGGGACCACGTTGGCAAACCAGACGATGGGCGAAGCCTGGCGTGGAGCATCCGCTCGCTTTGTGATCGGCCGGGAATTGGGGGAGGAATATTGCCGCCGTTATGGGCTCCTGGATTATGTCATCGTCACGGACGGGATCGAAGAGATTGCGGCAAGTCCACTTGCACGCGATCCGGAGCGCCTGCGGGTCTACTTCATGGGACTGTTTCACCTGGAATATGAGCCTAACTTGCGCTCCCTGCTCAACGTCATCCGCCGCCTACGGGAGGAATCACGGTCGATCACGATCACTCTTCGTTGCGGTGTTCTCCGCCAGAATCTGCAGCATGAGTTCGCTTCTGACCTTGTGTGCGTCCTCCCCTTCGGATCTGAGGACGACGTGAAAGCGGACCTCGCAATAGCCGACGTCCTTTACCTTCCTCTGCCTTTTGAACAAGCCCACGAATCGTTCGTGCGTCTCAGCCTTTCGACAAAGCTAGTCACCTACCTCGGCAGCGGCTTGCCCATTCTTTATCATGGGCCAACCACATCGGCTGTCTACGGTCTTCTGAAGGAGCATGAAGCGGCTTTTTTCGCGACTTCACCGGATGAGCAAGCAGTTGAACAGGGCCTTCGATTGATGCGCGACGAGACACGCCGTGACAAGGTCGTCGCAAATGCGCTTGCGCTGGCGGAGTCGCAATTCATGCTCGCAGGAATTCGTGAGAGATTCTGGCAAAGAATTGCACACTCGTTAGGCGTATGAGTGGCAACTATTCTTATGCTCGTCGCATCTGGTTCGATGGTGTCCTCTACGTCTGCAATCATCTTATCGCGCATTTCCCAAGCCACTTCTTGCGTAAGGTCTTCTATCGTTCCGTCATGCAGTTCGAGATAGGCGCCGGCAGTTTCATCTTTATGGGAGCGAAATTTGATGCCCGCCGGGGTTTTAGTCTAGGCTCACACTCCGTGATCAACGACCGCTGCCGGTTGGATAATCGAGGTGGACTCGAGATCGGCAGCAATGTTTCGATCTCATCCGAAGTCTGCATTCTGACGGCCGATCACGACCCGCGCAGCTCGAGCTTCGCCGGCCGCAATCGTGCGGTGCGCATCGACGATCGAGTTTTTGTCGGCACTCGCGCCACGATTCTGCCGGGCGTGACAGTTGGGAAGGGAGCGTTTGTTGCGGCGGGCGCGTTAGTAACAAAAAATGTCGCCCCCTTCGCGATCGTCGCCGGTTCTCCAGCCCGAGTAATTGGAACGCGTCCTACGGATCTAAGCTATCAGATTCATTACGATCGACTGTTCGCGTGAGAACGGCACGCCCGTAGATCACCAGCTGAATTGCTCGTGAAGCATTTGCTACAAATCGTTCCGCACGTGCCCGGAAACTTCGACGGTGTGGGGGACTACGCGCTGAATCTCGCACGACATCTCGCTTCCGATCATGCTGTACAAACTACCTTCGCCGTACCCGAAGGAAGAGCAGCAGGTGCTGTAGCTGGATTCGCAATAGCAGCGTTCGGTCCTCACAAAACAGATCTTGCGAGTCTGGCAGATGGTCAGGACGCGACGGTTCTTCACTATGTTAACTACGGATACCAGACGCGCGGAATCCCACTTTGGCTACCGCGGCTGGTAGCGGCGCTGCGCTCCGCATTGCCCGGCAAGTTCGTAACCGTTTTCCATGAGCTTTACGCCACCGGTCCATTCTGGGGCAGCGCTTTCTGGCTCACGCCGCTCCAAAAACGAATCGCAGCTAAAGTTGCGTGGAACTCGGATTCCTGCCTTGTGAGCAGCGAGCCATCTGCTGGTCAGCTACGACAACTTTTCGATCGCGCGGCTATCGGCGTTCAACCAGTGCCGTCTTCGTTTGGTGAGCCGGTGCTGTCGATTTCTCAGTTCCAAACGCGGTCCCCGCATCGGTGGGCGATCTGCGGAGGCAGTGTTCTTCTCGAGCGCTCTCTGCGTTCGTTCGCAACTATTCTTTCTTCTTTGCCACTCGCATTTCGTCCCCGGGAGCTGCTGTTACTCGGAGGTCGCAGTAACCCGACATTAGCTGGTTTCGCGGCGTCGCTCGGTGGTGTGCGCGTGACTTATCTGCCGGAGGTTTCGGTCGAGCACGCATCTGAGTTGCTCATAACCTGCTCATTCGGTTGGCTGGATTACTTCACGCACGGCGGAGTTCCGTTGCCGGTGATTTTGAAGTCGTCTTCCTTTGCGAGTTTTTGTGCACATGGGGTGATCCCTGTCTTTCCGCAGGGAGGAACGAAGATCACGATCTCGGAGGATACGCTGCCGGGCCCGTATTTCGTCGAAGGAGTCAATGCCGCGTTGCCGTCCCCGGCTGAAAGCGCTCATGTCGCGCGCGAAATCTATGAGTGGTATCACCGGCGCGCGGCGCTTCCGCTGCTTTCCAAGCGCATTGCCGCTGCCATCGCGTAGCCGCGAATGAATGACGATCGCGCCCGGTTCGCTTCCCAATGAAGATCTTGTTTTCTTCCTACGCGTTTCACCCCAGTGTGGGCGGAATCGAATCCGTCTCCGCGATTTTGGCGGACGAGTTCCTCGCCGCTGGGCATTCCGTTGAGCTTATCACGCAAACGCCTGACTCTTCCGAATCGGAATGGAGCTTCCCGGTCACGCGAGGCCCGTCGCTCCGCCGACTCGCCCAATTGCTCAATTGGTCCGACGTCTTGTTCCAAAACAATATCAGCCTCGGCAGTTTGTTGCCTGCGCTTTGCTACGGACGACCGACGGTAGTCGTTCATCAAACATGGATACGAAATGTGCACGGGCGACTTGCCTGGAATGACCGAATCAAGCGCGCTTTGCTCCATCACGTGACGAACGTGGCCGTCAGCGATGCCGTGGCCCGAGGTTTGCGCGTCCCATGCGAAATCCTTCCCAACCCGCTCCGTGACGACCTGTTTCGAATCATGAGCGAACGAAACCGCACCAAGAGTCTGGTGTTCGTCGGACGCTTAGTGTCCGACAAAGGGGTGGACTTACTTCTGCGAGCTCTGTTTCAATTGAAAGAGGACAACCTCACACCTGCGCTCTCCATCATCGGGCAGGGACCGGAAGAGGGAAACCTGCGTGGTCTCGCTGCCACGCTGAGGATTGAATCTCAGGTCACGTTCTTAGGTCAGAAATCAGGAGAGGAGCTCGCGCAACTTCTGAATGAACACCAGGTCATCGTGATACCGTCGCGCTGGGCAGAACCTTTCGGGGTCGTGGCGTTGGAAGGAATCGCATGCGGTTGTGTGCCGATCGGATCAGCGAGCGGCGGATTAAAGGAAGCGATCGGAGCGTGTGGTCTCATATTTCCGAACGGTGACATGCAAGCCCTCGCGCGCGCCTTGGAGAAAGCCCTGACAAGCGTAGATCTTCTCGAAAATTTTCGAGCGGTCGCACCGACGCACTTATTACGATTCAGCGCGAGAAAAATAGCGAGTGCGCACCTGCGAATCCTGGAGCGCATACGACGATGATTCTGCTCTCGCACGCCACTGGGAATGAAAATGTGCGGCAGACCGCGCTCGCCTTTTCGGAAGCGGGTTTACTGGAGGAGTTCTGGACCTGCCTCAATTGGAATCCTGATCATCGCATCCATCGGCTACTACCGCGCGCAGTGCGCCGCCAACTTCTCCGGCGTTCCTTCCCTCTCGCGGTGCGCGGAGTGATTCAGTCGCGCCCGAGCCGGGAAATTGCACGTCTCTTGGCCAAGTTCCTACCGCTTCCTGGACTTCGCGCGCATGAGACCGGAGCGTTGAGTATCGATGCCGTGATGCGCGATCTCGATTGCGCGGTCGCTGCGCGTCTGGTACGCGCGTCCGGTTGTCGCCTTGTCTACGCGTATGAGGATGGCGCCTTGGAAACCTTTCGCACCGCGAAGGCGCTCGGACTTCGGCGGGTCTATGATCTGCCGATCGGGTATTGGCGCGCCGCGCAAACCATCTATGCCGAAGAGCGGGAGCGAGAACCGGAATGGGCTTCCACGCTGACTGGGAATCGCGACAGTGAACGCAAGCTCGCGCGCAAAGAGGAGGAATTGCGGCTCTCGGAACACGTAGTCGTGGCGAGCACTTTTACAAAAAGCACGCTCGGGCTCGCGGGATTAAATTTGCCGGTCACAGTCGCGCCGTATGGCGCGCCCGAAATTGGGCCCGGTGAGCCTCTTCAGCGGTCCGAAAAACTGCGGGTCCTTTTCGTGGGATCGCTGGGTCAACGCAAAGGTCTTTCCTATCTCCTCGCTGCCATCAAAGGGCTCGGCGATATGTTCGAGCTGACGCTTCTCGGGCGGAAAGTGGTGGATAGCTGCGCTGTGCTGGACGCCGCGGTCCGGACTCATCGCTGGATCCCGTCGCTCCCGCACGTCGAGGTGCTGCGCGAAATGCGGCGGCACGACGTACTCGTTCTCCCGTCGCTATTTGAAGGGTTCGGACTCGTAATTCTGGAAGCAATGGCGCAAGGTCTGGCCGTAATTACGACGGCTCACACAGGCGGCCCCGACATGATGGAGGACGGAGCTGAAGGCTTCATTGTTCCGATTCGCTCAGCGGAAGAGATTGCCGTCAAACTTGATCTACTCCTGACGAATCGGAACTTAATGCAGGAGATGAAGCTGGCCGCGCGGCGTAGAGCGGGACAGTGTCGATGGGCGGATTACCGGGCTTCGCTCGTTCGAATGGCACGGGAGATGGTTTCTGAAGCGACAGAACTCGCGCATGCACCCCGGAGCTAGACTGATGAACACGCCCAGCGCGCGCGAACCGCCCGCGCTGGGCGCGCCCGCCCGATTGGTTGAGATTGTGCGACGACTGATCTGGCTCTACTTCATTCTTTGGATCATCGAAGGCGCGCTTCGGAAATGGATTGTGCCGCAGTTTTCCAACCCCTTGCTCCTTGTGCGCGACCCAGTCGTCGTGCTCATTTATCTGCTCTCGTGGCGCGCTGGCATCTTTCCTCGAAATTGGTTTATCCGCTCGCTTCTGGGGATCGCAGTCTTGTCCCAGATCGCCGGGATGATCGTTCTCCAGCCCTTCTTGCCGCCGATGAAGTTGCTTTTTGTGACCCTCTACGGTGCTCGCTCAAACTTTCTGCATCTCCCCCTGATCTTCGTGATTGGCCGCGTCTTCGACACCGCTGAAGTGAAACGGATCGGCTGGTGGATTCTGGTTGGAATGATTCCCATGACGGTGCTGACCGCCCTGCAGTTTCGAGCTTCACCGGAAGCGTTCATCAACCGAACCGTCGGGCTTGGGGAAGCCCAACAGATCACAGCGGGAGGAGGAAAAATTCGGCCGCCCGGAACGTTCTCATTCGTTTCCGGGGTAATTTTCTATCTGAGCGCAGCGACCGCGTTCGTGCTGCACGGAGCTCTTTCGCGCACGACTTACAAGAACTCGCTTCTGTTTGCGGCAGGCCTTGCGGTCGTGATCGGCGTAGCTGTTTCGGGAAGCCGGTCCGCGGTCGCTTCGGTCGGTCTCGTCGTCCTGTCGCTGTTCGCGATTTTGCTGATTCGCCCCAGCGCCATCAACCGATTTGGCCGCAGCCTGCTGTTCGCAGTGATCTTGTTCTGGGGGCTCAGCTATGTCCCGATCTTCCAGGAAGGAGTGGAAATCTTATCCGCTCGCTTTACGGAGTCTGCGGCGGCGGAGGAAAAAACCGTCGCCGCCGGGATGTTCGCGCGCATCTTCTCCGGCTTCACGGAAGGATTGTCCGTTCTCGATCGTCTCCCTTTAGGCGGCTATGGGCTCGGCATCGGGACCAATGGCGGCGCGAAGTTCCTGACTGGCCGCGCCACCTTCCTGCTCGCGGAAGGTGAATGGTCCCGCGTTCTGCTCGAGAGCGGTCCCATTCTTGGACTCATGTTCCTGCTGTGGCGAACTACGCTCACCCTCTATCTCGGTTATCTGAGCGTCCGCAGCCTGGCGCGCGGCGAAACTCTCGCAATCCTGCTCTTTAGCGCCGGCTTTTTTGTGATCGCGAACGGGCCATTCGGACAGCCGACCAGTCTCGGCTTCGCCGTTGTTTTTGGCGGGCTTTGTCTCGCCGCCACCCGCTCCAGGGGGAACGCGAAAGAGATTTCCCCCCGACCGGCGGAACCATCGCCGGGCACGCACGGCGGCCAACGAGTGCGTGGTCGCTCTGTTTACGCAGACCGCCTGCACGGGCCGGGCGCGACGCAGGCTAAAAGCAATGGTTCTCGTGATCGGCGATCATCTTCCTGATCACCAACAACGCAATTCGGGACTTCAACGAAGAGAATGCCGCGAGGAGCGCGCGGCGGCTGCTTTAAGGACGAGGCGGGGGCGCTTTTTGGATGAATCCCGCGAAACGAATTCTCATCTACCGCTTGGGAAGCCTCGGCGATACCGTTGTCGCGCTGCCCTGTTTTCACCTGATCCGCCGCGCCTTTCCGTCGGCGCACATCAGCATTCTCACAAATCGCCCGGTGCAGGCGAAAGCAGCCCCGCTCACGAGCGTCCTTGCCAATTCCGGATTGTTCGATCAAGCCCTCGATTATCCAATCGAACTGCGCCACTTCGGTGAGATTTCAAAACTCCGCCATCGCCTGCGCGCCGGGAAGTTTGATTTGGTGATTCATCTCAGCGCCGCACGCGGTTTGTGGAAGAGCGTGCGCGATTATTCTTTCTTCCGCTGGTGTGGCATTCCAAAAATCATCGGCATTCCATTTCGACGAGAAGACTTGCAAGTTGTCCAGACTGAGGGCGGTCTCTACGAGGCGGAATCGGTCCGGCTGACCCGAAGGCTGCGCCATTTAGGAGAAGTAAATCTTGGCGATTCGAATTCCTGGGACCTTCGCCTCACTCCCGAAGAAAAAAGCGAAGCGGGCCGGCTCCTCGGCAAAACTGAAATCGTTTCGCCATTTATCGCGATTAGCCTGGGCACAAAACTCTCCGTGAAAGATTGGACGCCAGAGAACTGGAAACTACTGCTGACGCAGCTTTCAAATTTTTATCCCCGCTTATCAATTCTCGCTTTGGGCGCAGAAGACGAACGGGGAATGGTCGATTCATCTCTCGCTCTCTGGAAAGGAACGGCGGCGAATCTCTGCGGGAAAACTTCGCCACGCGTGAGCGCTGCGATTCTCGAAAAGGCCGCCTTGTTTGTCGGCCATGACAGCGGCCCGATGCACCTGGCGGCGGCGGTCGGGACTCCCTGCGTAGCGCTCTTCGCTGCGCACGCTGCGCGCGGACAATGGTTTCCTCGCGGGGAAAGAAATAGAATTCTCGTGGCCGAGAAACTTTGCAGCGCTTGTTCTGCGAGTGCCTGCCGTCAGATCAACCGCAAATGCATTTTATCGATTACCGTTGCTGAAGTTCTTGAGACAATTAAAGAGCAACTTGCTTCGCTCTCGCTCGCGGCAACATCTTGAAAAGTTTTCATTTCCTTCGCTCGCCCGACACGTCGTTTTTCCGCCGGCCTTCGGGCGCGCGACTGGCTTTGATTCTTAGCCTTTGAAGATCCTGCAGATGGTGCAGACGCTCGATCCGAGCAGCGGCGGGGTGGCCCGCGCGGTTCTGTCGCTCAGCATGGCTCTGATGCAACGGGGCCATGAGGTGGAGGTTGTCACGCTCGATGACGTGCTGGCGCCCTGGGCACAATCAACTGCGCTGCGGATTCATCCTTTGGGCGTTGGCCTAACGCGTTATCGTTATTCGCCGAGATTGCGCTCGTGGCTGCGCGCACATGGGCACCGCTTCGACCGGGTTATCGTCCACGGCATCTGGCAATACCTGAGCTTCTCCGCGTGGCGGCGCTTCGCGCGCAGCTCCACCCCGTATTACGTCTTCCCACACGGAATGCTCGATCCCTGGTTTAAGCGTACTTTTCCGCTGAAACATGTGAAGAAATGGCTCTCCTGGCCCTGGGCGGATTATCGCGTCTTACGCGACGCGCGCGCGGTCATTTTCACCTCCGAAGAAGAACGTCTCGAAGCGCGTAAATCGTTCTGGCTCTACCGCGCTCGAGAAAAAGTTTCCCCACTCGGGGTTGAAGCGCCCACCACGGAGGAAGCGAAGCCAAACAACAGTTTCCTGGAAAAATATCCCACGCTTCGAGACACGTGCATCCTGCTTTTCCTCGGGCGGCTTCATCCGAAAAAAGGTTGCGACCTTTTGATCGATGCGTTCTCCCAATGCGCCAAATCAGAGCAACGGTTGTCACTCGTGCTCGCCGGCCCTGATCAAATTAAATGGGAAAAGCAGTTGCGGGTGCGCGCCACCGGTTTGGACCGGCCGATCGTCTTCACTGGAATGTTGGAAGGTGAAATGAAGCGTGGCGCATTCGCCGCAGCCGCAGCTTTCATTCTGCCGTCTCACCAGGAGAATTTCGGCAGGTCGGTGGCGGAAGCGCTCTCATTCGGCTTGCCGGTTCTCATTTCCAACCGCGTCAATATTTGGCGCGAGATCAATGCGGACGAAGCCGGCTTCGTAGAAAGCGACGATCTTTCGGGAACGAAACGGTTAATCGAGCGCTGGCTGCGTGCGACCGGGGACGCCCGCGCGGAGATGCGCGGCAATGCACGACGCTGTTTCGAATCGCGCTTCGAAATCAATCGCGCAGCGGGGTCGTTGTTAACGATCCTAGATGAAGCTGCGGCCCTATGAAAATCACGATTGTGCTCGGCGCTTTTCTGCCCGTCCCCCCGATTATGGGGGGAGCGGTCGAAAAGGTGTGGTTTGCACTAGGCCAGGAGTTTGCGCGGCGTGGGCACGAAGTGACGCAAATTTCCCGGGCTCGCCCGCAATTTCCGGAGAGGGAGACGATCGAAGGTGTCCGGCATCTGCGCATTGCCGGTTTCGACACCCCGGCTTCGCTCCTCTGGTTGAAATTTTTCGACCTCGTCTATTCAGTCCGGACGAAGCGGAGACTGCCCAGGGCCGATATTATTGTGACGAACACGTTTTGGCTCCCGTTGTTTCTGCGCAATTCGCGGTGGGGAAAACTATACGTTCACATCGGTCGATTCCCGAAACGTCAGATGTGTCTCTACCAACATGCGGCTCGACTCCAGACGCCGTCGCGCGCCGTCGCGGACGCAGTAGCGAAAGAGGTGCCGAAGCTCAAAGCAAAGATTGTCGCCATTCCCTACCCACGCCTGGAAACGAACGGCTCCACTGGTGAGCGAGCGACAGTTGAACGCGAGAAAAACATCCTCTTCGTCGGTCGAGTTCATCCGGAAAAGGGCGTGCACCTTCTGATCGACGCGTTTGCCAACGCCGCCGCGCCGCTCTTCTTCGCGTGGAATTTGATTATCGTTGGTCCGACGGAGAACAGATACGGCGGCGGCGGTGAACGATATCTCGATCAACTCCGCCGCTCCGCTACCCGCTCCGCAGGAAGAGTACATTTTCGGGGCGCGATTTTCGATCCCGTCGCTTTGTCGAATGAATACCGGCAAGCACAGATCTTCGCTTATCCATCGCTCGCCGAAAAGGGGGAGTCGTTTGGTCTGGCACCTCTAGAAGCGATGGCGCACGGTTGTGCCGTGATCGTTTCGGATCTCGCGTGTTTCCACGATTTCATCCGTGATGGGGAAACGGGCATCGTTTTCAATCACCGCGGATCGGATCCCGCAGGGGCTTTGCGAGCGAAGCTTGCGGCGCTGGTCGGTAACGAAACCGGGCGGTCGCAGAT